>CAJWKX010000067.1 GCA_913043015.1 uncultured Candidatus Pelagibacter sp.
TTTTTTTCCGTCAATTAAAATCATTTAGTTAAAAAATTATTGGTGCAATGTAGAGTTTCATACACATTTCTATAAACCAAATCAATAAAAGAAGAATAATTGGTGAGATATCAAACGCACCTAAATTAGGTATAAATCTTCTAATTCTGTTCAAAAAAGGTTCGGTCAATCTATATGTAAAGTCTAAAATAGAATAAACAAATCTATTTTGTGTATTCAAAACATTAAATGCTACAAGCCAACTGATTACGACATTGGCAATAACAACATAGGAATAAATTTTTAGAATTTGTAATACTAAATAAAAAACTGCTATCATTTTTTTTCAACATAAATTGACTGACTAGGAAATGCAAATGAAGCTCCATTTTTTTCTACAATTTGTTTTATTTCAATTGCAAGTCTCTCTTTAACTTCAAGCCAATTATCCCAGTCATCAGAATTAGTAAAACATCGAATATACATATCAATTGAACTATCTGAAAATTTATCAACTCTAACGGCGTATCCAATTTTTTGATTAAAATCTTTATTTGATTTTATGTAATTTTCTATTTGATCCCTAATTATTTTTAATTGATCAACGGTAGTATTATATTGTAAAGTTATAATCCAACTGACCAACCAATTAGTTGTTTGGCTTATGTTAATAACGGCGTTTTCAGCAAATTGGAAATTGGGGATAATTGCCAATGATTTATCAAACTTTCTAATTGTTGTTGATCTGAAACCAATTTTTTCAACTATTCCCTCGATTATTTCCTCTACAAGTATCCAGTCTCCAACTCTAAATCTTTTCTCGACCAAAACTAAAATTCCTGAAATTAAATTTTTAAATAAATCTTGAGCACCTAATGCTACCGCTACACCAAAAAGTCCAAGTCCAGCTATGATTGGACCTATTTTAATTCCCCATAATTCTAAAACAGCTGCGGCCCCAAGAATGAATATTAAAATTTTAAATGATTTAATGATCCAACCAATTAATTCTCGAGTTAAAATTTTACCTAAACCACTTAAAATATATGAAACAGGTTCAATAATCTGATGAATAATCCAAAAAATTAAAATTGTGATTAATGTTCTATTTACATTGTCAACAAATTCTCGAGAGTCTTCAGAAAAGGACATATAATAACTTGCAAGAAAAAAACCTAAAACTATTGGTAAAAATCTTGCTGGACCTTCCATGGCCCTGACAAGTGTGTCATCAAGTTTATTTGAAGTTCTTTTAGTAATTATTTCAATTTTTTTAATTATTAGTTTGCTAATCAATCCTCTAAAAACTAAAAACAAAAAGAAGATTCCTAATCCAACTAAAATTTGAAAAATGTCAATACCAAGAATTCCCTTTTCCCAAACTGATAAAAATAAGTCTTTAAAATTAGCAAATACTTCCATAATTAAACTCTATATAACAAAAATTCTTCCTCACCAGGATTAAAAAGAAATATTTTCTTCCATTTAATAGCATTTAGCATTGACGAAGTTTTTTCTCCAATGCACATTAAGTTAGTATTCATCCAATAGTCAACTAATTGATATTTTTTTATCAATTTTAGGAAATTTTTTGCGCTATTTTGAGAATAAACATAGACTATATCGGGCATACTAGATTTTAATTCATCAATAAATTTTTGATTTAATTCTTCGATAGGATCGGCAGAGTAATTCACTAATCTTTGAAGAGAATATCCATCTGAAATTAAATCTTTATCTAGACTAACAGAAATAATTTCACCACTAACATAAAGAAGTTTTCCGTCTTTTTGACTAAAATTTTGTAATATCAATTCTTTTAAATTATTAACGTTGCCATCGGCAGAATAAACATTTTGAAAACCAACGTTTCTAGCTTTTCTTTCTGTAATACTGCCTACACAAAAACAATTAATATTTTTATCTATACTGGAAACATCTAAACATTTAATTGCGTTAGAACTTGTAAAAATAATTCCTTTGAATTCAGAAAATTTTAAATTTTCATAATCTATTTTTTTAATATCAATTACTGGCATATGAGAAACCTTGTGACCAAGTCTTTGAAATTTTAATATTATTTCATAACTATCTTCTAGAGATCTTGTTAGCAATATATGCATAATTATTTTTTATAAGAATTTTTAGACTCTTTTTTTAAAATTTCTCCCACTTCTATACCTAATAAAGATGATAATTCAATTTCTTTAGAAGCCTTATGATAAAAATGTTGTTTACCATCTAAAGAGAATAGTTCTGCTTCAAGATTAATATTATTATCTCTAATATTTGCTATAGCTCCTACAGCTGTTTCGCAATCTCCTTCTAAAATTTTAAGGACGTTTCGTTCAGCTAAAACACACTGTTGAGTTGGTTTATGATTAATTTGACTGAGAAGACTCATAATACTTTTATCATAATTTCTACATTGTAATGCAACTACTCCTTGTCCTGCACTTGGAATAATTTCTGATGTTGAAAAAATTTGAGATATATTTTTTTTTAAATCTAATGAATGAATTCCTGCAAGTGATAAAATAATAGCATCATATAAATTTTCATTTAATTTATTAATTCTTGTATCAACATTTCCTCTAATTAATTTGTAATTTAAGTCGTCTCTAATTTTTTTTAGTTGAAATTCTCTTCTAAATGAAGAAGTTCCAACAATGGAATTAGATTTGAGATCTTTTAATTGTTGATTGTTTTTACTGATCAAAACTTCTCTTGGATCATTTCTTTCTAAAAAGCAATTTGTTAACAAATCTTTAGTTTCTTCCGATGGCATATCTTTTAGAGCATGAACAGCAATATCAATTTGATTGTTCAATAATTCATTTTCAATTTGTTTAGAAAATAATCCTTTGCCACCAATTTCTGATAACCTATCTTTTTGATTTAAGTCTCCTGATGTTGTTATTTTTTTTATTTCAACCTCTTCAATTCCATAATCAGATGCAATCTTATGAATTTTGGACCGAGCTCTTTCAGCATAAATTAATGCTAATTTACTAGCTCTTGATCCAATAATAATTTTTTTGCTTTTCATTTAATTGCCTTATACTTCATCTTTATATTGAGATTTTAATATTAATAAAAACTAATTTAATGACAAAAAAACCCATAATTTTAGGAATTGAATCAAGTTGTGATGAAACTGCTGTGGCAGTTATTAAAGGAAATAAAGATGTTCCTGAAATTTTATCAAATATTGTTTCAAGCCAAGTAGATATCCATAAAGAATTTGGAGGAGTAGTTCCAGAACTTGCAGCACGATCCCATATGGAAAAGATTGATCTAATTGCAAAAAAAGCAATTGATGAAAGCGGCGTAAAATTAAAAGATATTGATGCAGTTGCGGCTACTGCTGGACCTGGTCTAATTGTTTGTTTGTCTGTAGGTTTAAGTTTTGGAAAAGCCGTTGCAGGATCTTTGAACAAACCGTTTGTTGCAGTGAATCATCTTGAAGGTCATGCTTTAAGTCCAAAACTTAATTCAAAAATAGAATATCCTTATTTACTATTATTAATCTCGGGAGGTCATACTCAATATTTAAGCGTGGAAAGTTTAGGAAAATATAAAAGATTAGGTACAACTATTGATGATGCTTTAGGAGAAACATTTGATAAAACAGCTAAACTTCTTGGGATTGAATTTCCAGGAGGACCAAAGATAGAAGAATTTGCAAAAAAAGGTGATCCAAATAAATTTAAACTTCCTAAACCAATTATAAACAAAGGTGGATGTAATTTATCTTTTGCAGGTTTAAAAACTGCTGTTCTTAGAATAACAAAAGAAATAAAATCAAAAAAAGAAAAATTTGATTTAGCGGCATCTTTTCAAAAAACAATTGAAGAAATTTTAAATGAAAAAACTAAAATAGCATTTAAACAATTCAAACAAAGCAACAAAACAACAAAAAATACTTTTGTCATTGCAGGAGGGGTTGCTGCAAATAAAGGCATAAGAAATAAATTAATTACACTGAGTAAAGAAAATAACTTTGAAACAATTTTTCCAGATATTAATCTTTGCAGTGATAACGCAGCTATGATTGCAATGGTTGGTTTGGAAAAATTTAAATTAAATAAATTTGATAATTTAGATTTTCCTGTAAATCCACGATGGGCTTTAGATGAAAATGCAAAATTTTTAAAAGGTGCAGGTGTAAA
>CAJWKX010000068.1 GCA_913043015.1 uncultured Candidatus Pelagibacter sp.
GATTAAATAAATCTGGAATTAAATTGGATAGGAAAATTCTAGCTGAAATAGCATATGACAACCCAGAAGCATTCAAAACTATAGTTAAAAAAGCTCAATCAGCTTTAAACTAATCTTACTATTGTTTTTCTTAAGTTAAGAAATAATCTGTAAATATGTCTGATATTAAAAAAATTAGAGATAATTTTATTATAAAAATTAAAGAAAATTTAGATATAAACCAAATCAACCAAATTAAGAGTGAGTTATTTGGCAAAAATGGTCTTGTATCTTCTCAATTTAAAAAATTAAGTTCGATTGCTGAAAATGAAAGAAAACAATTTGCGTCAGACTTAAATAATGTAAAAAATGAACTTCAAAATTTAATTGTTAAAAAAATCCAAGATATTGAAATAAAAGAAATAAATAAAAAATTAGAAAAAGAAAAAATTGATGTAACTTTACCTGAGAGAAATTTTTATCGTGGAAAAATACATCCTGTATCACAATCAATTGATGAAATTTCATCTATATTTTCTGAAATTGGTTTTAGTGTAGAAGAAGGTCCCGATGTAGAGAATGAATATAATAATTTTACTGCATTAAACACACCTGACAATCATCCGGCAAGAGATATGCATGATACATTTTATTTGGATGACAATAAAGAATTGTTATTAAGAACACATACATCACCAGTTCAAATTAGAACTATGATTAAAGATAAACCGCCTTTTAAAATTATTGCACCAGGTAGAACTTATAGATCCGATAGTGATCAAACACACGCGCCAATGTTTCATCAAGTAGAAGGGTTGCATATAGACGAAAATATTAATATGGGCCATTTAAAAGGTTGTTTAAATTATTTTATTAAAGAATTTTTTGAGATTGATAAAATCAAAATGAGATTTAGACCTAGCCACTTTCCTTTTACAGAACCTTCTGCAGAGGTTGATATTGGTTATGAGATCAAAGATGGAAAAATTGTAATTGGAGAGGGAGACAAATGGTTAGAAATTTTAGGATGTGGAATGGTTCATCCAAATGTTTTGAAAAATGTAAAAATTGATACAAAAAAATATCAAGGATATGCTTTTGGAATTGGAATAGATAGATTGGCAATGCTTAAGTATGGAATTAATGATTTAAGAGCTTTTTTTGAATGTGATTATAGATGGCTAAATCATTTTGGTTTTGATCCATTGGATGTACCATCTAATTATAGAGGTCTTAGCAGATGAAGATAACTACCAATTGGCTGAAAGATCATCTTGATACAAAACTTAATGAAAACCAAATTATTGATAAACTAACTAACATTGGTCTTGAAGTTGAGAGTGTTGATGGCCAATCTAGTGATCTGAATAGTTTTTTGGTAGCCAAAATATTAAGAGCAGAAAAGCATCCTGATGCTGATAGATTAAAAGTGTGTGATGTTGATATAGGAACAAAAGATTCTGTTAAGGTTGTTTGTGGAGCACCAAATGCAAAAGAAGGCTTGTTAACAATCTATGCTCCACCTGGCGCAATAATTCCAAAAAATCAAATGAAGCTAGAAATTAGTAAAATAAGGGGAGTAACTTCTTATGGAATGCTTTGTTCAGAGTCTGAGTTAAATTTATCGAATGAAAGTGAACGAATTACTGAACTTTCAAATGTCAAATATAATACAAAAATTGGTAAAAATTATTTTCTAAAAAGTAATTTAAAAGTAATAGATATCTCAATTACTCCAAATAGAGCAGACTGTTTAGGAGTTAGAGGTATAGCAAGAGACTTAGCTGCGGCTGGTTCAGGAAAATTAAAAAATATTAAAAAAGAAAAATTAACTCAAAAAAATAAACAAAAAATTAGCGTAACAATAACTAAAGAAAAAAATCAAGGCTGTAATATTTTTGGGAGCTGTTTGGTTACTGGTGTAAAAAATATTGAAAGTCCTAACTGGTTAAAAGAAAAAATTATTTCATTAGGTCAAAAACCTATTTCAGCAATAGTTGATGTTACTAACTATGTAATGTTTGATTTAAATAGACCGCTACACGCGTACGATGTAGATAAAATAGATAAGGGTATAATAGTTAGAAATTCTAAAAAAGGAGAAACTTTTAAAGCATTAGATAATAAAGATTATAAACTTGAAAATGATATGTGTGTAATTTCAGACAATTCTGGAATATTGGGTTTAGGTGGGATAATTGGAGGAACTAGATCAGGGACAGAACTAGATACTAAAAATGTATTAATTGAAGCTGCTTATTTTAATCCAAGATCTATTAGAAAAACTTCTAAAATTTTAAATATAGATACAGACGCAAAATTTAGATTTGAAAGAGGTATTGATCCTTTATCAATTGAACAAGGACTTCAAGTAGCTGCTGAGTTAATTAAAAAAATCTGTGGTGGTGAGATTAGTAAATTTGATATTCAAAAGTCTGAAAATATCAAAATTAATTCATTAAAATTTGATCCATTATTATTTCAAAAAATAACTGGTTTTAATATTGAGCAAAAAGAAATAATTAAAATCTTAACCGATCTTGGCTTTGAAATTAAAAAAGAAAAAAAAATCTTAGTTTTGAAAGTTCCATCTTGGAGGCCAGATATTGAGCAAGAAATAGATATTGTTGAGGAGCTAGTGAGAATACATGGTTATGATCAAATACAAATTATTGAACCAGAAAAAAGTAGAAAGAAACCTACCTTAAATAGCAAGCAAAAATTATTTCATTTTCTTCAACGATCTATCGCATCAAAGGGTTTTTTTGAAACTATTACTTGGTCATTTACTGACTCAAAAATTAATCAACTTTTTATTGAGAATGAAAAAGAAATTGAGATTATAAATCCAATAAGCACTGACCTCAATGTTTTGAGAAATTCTATTTTTTCAAATTTAATTATTAATCTTAACAAAAACCTGGATCGAGGATTTAAAGATATTTCACTATTTGAGATTGGACCAATATTTTCTGGTTCTCGGCCCGGACAGCAAGAGACAGTAGTTAGTGGCTTACGTTCAGGTAAAATTTCTAGACTAAGCTGGCTGGAAAAAGAGAGATTGGTTGATGTTTTTGATGTAAAACAAGACGTAATCCAGAGTTTGATTGAAGCAGGATTTAGTCGAAATAAACTATATATAGATAATAATACCCCTAGTTATTATCATCCGGGCAAATCTGGAAGAGTGTTTTTAAATAAGGATAAAGAAAAAATAGTAGCTTTTTTTGGAGAAATTCACCCTAATATTTTAAAGAAGATAGATATTAAAACAGAGTCATTAGTAGGTTTTGAAATATTTTTAGATAATATTAAACAAACAAAAAAATCATTAAATGATCAAAAGACACAATATCAATATTCTGATTTTCAAAAATCAGAAAGAGACTTTGCTTTTGTTATAGATAAAAATTTTCAAGCACAAGAATTAATAACAGTTATTTCAAATATTGATCAAAAATTAATTAAGTCAGTTAAAATTTTTGATGTTTATCAAGGAGAAAATATACCAGAAGGTAAAAAATCAATTGCTTTAAATGTTATTATTCAATCATCAGAAAAAACATTGAATGATGATGATCTTGATAGAATTACTCAACTTATAATTTCAACAGTAGAATCAAAAACTGGCGCAAAAATTAGATCGTAATGAGCACAATCGATCATATTAGAAATTTTGCAATAATTGCACACATTGATCATGGAAAATCTACTATTGCAGATAGAATAATTCACAAATGTGGTGGCCTTACAGACAGAGAAATGAAAGCTCAAGTATTAGATTCAATGGATATTGAAAGAGAAAGAGGAATTACAATTAAAGCACAAACAGTTAAACTGAATTATAAATCAAAAGATGGAAAAGATTATATATTAAATATAATAGATACACCTGGACATGTCGATTTTAGTTATGAAGTTAGTAGATCATTATATGCTTGTGAAGGATCAATTTTAATAGTTGATAGCACACAAGGAGTTGAAGCCCAAACTCTAGCTAATGTTTATCAAGCATTAGATATTAATCATGAAATTGTTCCCGTTTTAAATAAAATTGATTTACCCGCATCTGATATTGAAAAAACTAAAAAACAGATAGAAGATGTAATTGGTATTGATACCAGCAATGCCATTTCTTGTTCTGGAAAAA
>CAJWKX010000069.1 GCA_913043015.1 uncultured Candidatus Pelagibacter sp.
TCTGCCTTTTTCTAGGAATTACAAAAATAAATTGTCTGATCCCCGCGTCAATACATTCGTCCATTATATATTCTAAGTTTGGTTTGCCGTTTATAGGTAACAATTCCTTTGGAATCACACTTGACAATGGTAATAATCTTGTACCTAATCCAGCTAAAGGAATAATTGCTTGTCTGATCATTAGGATCTTTTACTAATTATATATATATTTTACAAATGAAATTATTTAAAAATAAAAAAAAATTATGCAAAGAGATTAAAAGCTTCAAGAATATTGGTTTCGTCCCTACTTTGGGAGGATTGCATAGAGGCCATAAATCTCTTATCAAAAAATCAATTAAAATATCAGATAAGACTCTCGTAAGTATATTTTTAAATCCAAAGCAGTTTGAAAATAAAAAAGATTTCAAAAATTATCCAAAAAATTACAAAAATGATATTAGAATCCTAAAAAAGTTAAAAGTAGATTATGTTTACATGCCAAGCTACAGAGATATATATGAATTTAAAACAAAAAATAAAATAATACTCGATAAATTTTCAAAAAAATTATGTGGCAAACATAGAAAGGGCCACTTTCGTGGCGTAATTGATGTGGTTAATAGATTTCTCGAAATAATAAAACCCAAAAAAATTTTGTTGGGAAATAAAGATTTTCAGCAACTTATTTTAATAAAAAAACATATTAAAAAAAATAAAATAAATACTAAGGTGATTCCGTGCAAAACTGTTCGAGATAAAAACTTTGTCGCTTATTCTTCCAGATTAAGAAATCTAAAAAAATACGAAAAAACCAATCTTGTCAGAATCGTAAGAGCTTTGAAAAAATATAAAAGAAATTTAGTTTCACGAAAAGTAAATTATAGTTTTATTAAAATAAAAAAGAAACTTTTGTCGCTAGGTGTAAAAAAAGTAGACTATGTAGAAATTATTGATTTAGAAACCTTAAAAAAGCCAAAAAAAAATAAGGCTAAATTTAATTTATTTTTTGCTTTTTATATTGGAAAAGTAAGATTTATTGACAACTTTTAACTAAGAAAAAAGTATGAGCCAATCCCAAGAAAAGATAAAAATCCAATCACATCTGTTATTGTTGTAACAAAAACACTTGAGGCTAATGCTGGATCTATATTAAATTTTTTCAAAGATACTGGGACTAAAATTCCAAACAGACCTGCCACTATCATATTCAATATCATAGAAACAGCAATTAAAATTGACAAATCTATTTGTTCAAACCAAAACTGAACAATAGCTCCCGATATGATTGCAAAAATTACTCCGTTTAATATACCAATCACAAATTCTTTCGTAACAATTTTTAAAAAATTACCTGAGGAAATTTCTTTTTTTGCGATGGCTCTGACAGTAACGGCAAGAGTTTGCATTCCAGCATTTCCTCCCATTGAAGCAACAATGGGCATCAGTACGGCAAGAGCAACGACTTTTTCAATATCTTCCTGAAAAAAACCTATAACTATTGATGCTATAATTGCTGTAAACAAATTAAGCAGAAGCCAACTGAATCTTCTTTTAGTCTTTTTTAAAACTCCGTCTGTAATTTCTTCATCTCCTACCCCCGCCAATCTTAAAACGTCTTCTTCTGCTTCTTCTTGAACAACTGTAACAACGTCGTCGGCAGTTATCATTCCTATCAATTTGTTATCCTTGTTTACAACTCCAGCTGAAACTAAGTTATAATTTTCAAACGTATGACCAACTTCTTCTTTATCCATGTTGACTGGAATCAAAACAGGAACCTCTCTCATGATTGAATTCATTTTTGAATTTCTTGGTGTTCTCAAAACTCTAGAGGAAGGAACTGTTCCAACAGGTTTAAAATCTTTATCAACAACAAATATTTCTAAAAATTCTTCAGGCAATTCTTTATTTTCTCTTAGGTAATCGATTGTTTGGCCAACAGTCCAGTCGCTAGGAACTGCTGTAAATTCCCTCTGCATTATTCTTGCTGCAGAATCTTCTGGGTAGCTAAGACCTTCTTCTAGAAGAAACCTACCTTGTGGGGAAAGTTTGTCTAAAACTTTTTTTTTCTTGTTCTCTTCCAAATTTTCTAAAATTTGCAAAGCGTTATCAGACTCAAGTTTGTGTAAAATTTTGGCAATAGATTCTGGTGATATAAGCAAAAGGACTTCTGATTGGATGGATTCGTTAAGCTCAATGAAAATTTCTGGTTCAATGTTGAATGCTTCTATCTCTATTAGTTTATTTCTTGTATCGGTATCAAGATTCTCTATTAAATTGGCTACATCGGCCGAATGTAAATCCGCTAATGTTTGGTTTATAAAAACAACATCTTTTGATTTTATTTTTTCGCTAAAAAGATTGATAAAATCTTTATTAAATTCAAGATTTACTTTTTGTTTTCCAACTGATTTTACTAAACTCATAATTCACCAGATTGTTTTAATTTTTGAGACTTTTAGTTTATCTGATGATAAAATTCAATTTAAAATGGACATAGAATTTAAAATTAGTAAAAATCCCGTAAATTATAAGAAAGCCCTTCAGTTACTTGAAAAAAGAGTGAATCATGTAAAAGAAGGAGGTCGTGAATTAGTGTGGTTTTTAGAACATCCTAAAACTTACACTGCAGGAATTAGGTCTAAAAAAGAGGAAATATTGGATGAGTCAATTAATGTAATAAAAACTAATCGTGGAGGAAAAATTACACTTCACAATCCTGGGCAACAAATTGTTTATTTTGTAATTAATTTAAATGGAAGAAAGAAAGATATAAGAAACTTAGTTAGACAAATTGAGAGTGTAATTATCAAATTTTTAAAAATTTATAGAATAAAATCATATGCTGACAAAAAAGATATAGGTATATGGGTCAAAAGAAAAAAAATTGCAGCAATTGGTATAAAAGTTTCCCGCTGGGTGGCTTATCATGGATTCTCTATAAATATAAAAAATAATCTTAATGACTACAAAAAAATTATGCCTTGTGGTCTTGATAATAGAAAAGTAACTTCGTTAAAAAATGAAAAAAAAATTCATTTTGGGATTAAAAAAAACTTAAAAAAAGTTCTTTTTGAACATCTATCAAGAGTTTAAAATTTTCTTTTAATAAGCTGCTCAAATTCCTCTCCGTATTTAGCCTCAAAATTATACTTAATATTATTTATCATAAATTTAATTTTATAAGCATGTAACATTATATTTTTTACTTTAAGTTTCTTGCCTGCCCCACTAAAAGAATACTTGTCATCTCCCACTATTGGATGACCAATATTATATAATTGTTTTCTCAACTGATGTTTTCGGCCTGTAATAGGTTTTAGTTCTAAAAAAGAGTATTCATCATTACTTTTTAATATTTTCAAATGTGAAATAGCTTTTTGAATTACTTTTTTATTTTTCTCATAAGTAGTTAGATTATCTTGGAGTAAGTTTATATCTTGCTTAACCGTTCCATAGGTTATAGCCAAATAAGTTTTATGTATTTTCCTAATTCTAAAAAGCGAAGTAAACAGTTGAGCGTATTTTCTGTTTTTAGCTACTATCATCACGCCTGAAGTTTCTTTATCAAGTCTATGAACCACAAAAGGTTTTGTGTATTCAAAGTATTTTGTGTTCTTTAATATATCAATAATGTTCTTAAAAGACTTCGTCCCAGCCTGAACTGGTATTCCACTAGGTTTGTTAATAACTATAAAATTATCATTATTTTCAATGATAAATTTACCATATTTACCCTTTTCTTTTTCTGATGGTTTATATTTTTCTTTTTTAGATTTATTATTGGGTTTTAAATCCTCTGCTCCGTATAGCTCAACAACATCGTTTAGTTGTACTCTGTATGATGTTTTAACTTTTTTTTTATTTATCTTTATTTTTTTTTTTCTAATGAGTTTTTCTATTAATGATTGAGGAACATTAGAAATATTTTGTTTAAACCATCTATCAAAACGAGAGTTATGGTAATCCTTATCAACTATAAACTTTTTAAGCATGCAAGAATTAAATTTATATTATTTACTTGCAGTTTTTGGAAGAGTTTCTTTTTCTTTTTTCTTAGTTTCAACTTTTTTAGGTTTGTCAACTTTTCTTGCATTTACATCTCGATCTACTAATTCGATCACGGCCA
>CAJWKX010000070.1 GCA_913043015.1 uncultured Candidatus Pelagibacter sp.
AATATATCTTTTTTTTCTAACCAATTATTATCCTCAGAAATATTGTAAAGCTTATTGCAAATTAAAAGGTAAATACTATTTCCATTAGGTATGTTATTATCTGAAATGTCAATTGGATTTACAAATAGATCATTAGATTTTACTTTATTCTTTTGAAGAAGATTATTTTCTTTACTGTAAAATACATCCCAAACCTCATTCATTAACGATGTGCAAATTTCTAATGAGTTTTTGTTATTGTTTATTTCATAATTTGTAATTAATAATAGACAGTAATATACATAATCCTCAAGAAAAACATCTATTTCTTCTCCATTTTTATCATAGCAATGATAAATTTTTGATTTTAATTTCTCTTTTATTAAATCAATTTTTTTATTAGTTGTTTCAAAAAGTTTTTCATCATTAAGAATAATTGATGAACACAATGTTGAATATAACCAGTAACAGTTCAGATCAGTTTGAATTTTATCATCAAAAAAAGGTTTAATTCTTTTTTTTCTTTCAATTAATAATTTATTTTCTAATTCTTGAATTTTTATTTTCTCATCAGTAGATAAATCAATATTTTGTTTTTGAACTAAAATATTTGAGCCTTCAAAATTACCATTTTGACTTATCGCATATTTTTTTTCAAATAATTCTAGATCTTTACCTAATAAATTTTTTAATTTATCAAATTTCCAAATATAGTATTTGCCTTCAATTCCTTCGCTGTCGGCGTCATAAGCAGAGCCCAGAAAATTATCTTTTGATTTAAATTCAATATTAATAAAATTTATTGTTTGAATTAGTTTTAATTTTAAATAACTATCGTTTGTTTTGTTTATAAATTGATTTAATAAATTTACATAAAGAATATTATCATATAGCATTTTCTCAAAATGAGGAACTATCCATTTATCATCAACAGCGTATCTTGCTATCCCGCCTTCTAAATGATCATAAATTCCTTTTGATGAAATATTTATTAATAATTTTTCCACTGCGGTGAAAAATTTTCTGTTTTTATTTTTACAATAAAAATAAAAAATTGTTTCAAATATATAAAATTGTGGAAATTTAGGCGCACCTTTAAATCCACCATTTTCATTATCTAAATAAGTTAATATTCTTTCAACAAAAGGTTCCAAATCTTGTTTTAGTACAGAGGTTTTTTTACTCAATTCTCTAAAAACTAGTTCCATTTGTGATTTTTGAAAAATAATTTTTTCTCTATTTTCAGAATAAACTTTTGAAACATTTTCTAAGACCCGGTTAAAACCTGGTCTTCCATGTGATTCTATGGGCGGAAAATATGTTCCTCCAGTAAATGGGATACCGTTTTCATCCAAAAACATAGATAACGGCCATCCACCTTGAGCACCAGTTAGTATAGTCAAACTTTTTTGAAATATAAAATCAAGATCTGGTCTTTCTTCTCTATCAACTTTTATATTAATAAATTTATCATTCATTATTCTTGCTGTATCTAAATTTTCAAAACTTTCGTGTGCCATAACGTGGCACCAATGACAACTTGCATATCCAACACTTAAAAATATTGGTTTTTTTTGATTTTTTGCCTTTTTTAATGTTTGTTTATTCCAAGGCAACCAATCAACAGGGTTATTTTCGTGTTGTTTTAAGTACGGGCTATTTTCGTTTTTAAGCAAATTTGACAACTGTTCTCCAAAGTAATTGAAAAATTATTATAGTAAGCTATATTATTTACAAGCGCTGATTTAAATCAAATTGCGAGCGCTATAAAAATCCGCTAAAGCGAGCGCAGTTAGCCACCGCTTTAGTCGGTGGTTTTTTTTTACATACAAGTATTAAAAGACCGGGTATTTGAACCATATTGTGCACCTTGCATTTGCTAAAGCACTAAAAAGGAGAAAGAAGCTTAATGAAATATCCTCTTTTTTTATTGGTCTTCTTCTCTCTATATATTTTGGAGGAACATGAGTAAAAAAGGATTAAAAGAAAGATTGGACCAAGGTCCCGTAATTTGTGCAGAAGGTTTTTTATTTGAAATTGAGAGAAGAGGATATATGTCCTCTGGAGAGTTCGTTCCGATGGTTTCTTTGGAACACCCAGAAGCATTAGAAAATTTGCACAGAGATTTTCAACATGCAGGCTCTGATATAGTTGAAGCTTTTACTTATAATGGACATAGAGAAAAAATGCGTGTGATTGGCAAAGAAGAACTATTAGAACCATTAAATAGATCAGCTTTAAAAATCGCAAAAAAAGTTGCTCTTGATACACCAAAAGGAATTGAACCTAACTTGATGGCTGGTAATATTTCTAATTCAAATATTTGGAATGACAAGGACACTAGTTCAAACACCGAAGTTGAAAAAATGTTTTCTGAAATGGTTGGTTGGGCTGTTGATGAAGGTGCGGATATATTAATTGGTGAAACTTTTTATTATGCTGAAGAAGCATATACAGCTTTAAAAGTAATGAAACAATCTGGACTTCCTTGTGTTATTACAATTGCTCCTATGGGTGAAAACATTATGAGAGATGGTGTCTCCATTTTAGATACTTGTAAAGAATTAGAACAAAGGGGAGGAGATGTGGTAGGAATGAATTGTTTTAGAGGACCTAATACAATGATGCCTTACCTTAAAGAAATTAGAAAAGCATTAAAATGTCATGTAGCTGCTTTGCCTATAAATTATCGAACAACGAAAGAACATCCCACTTTTTTTAATTTACCAGATAATA
The DNA here is from genome assembly GCA_913043015.1 of uncultured Candidatus Pelagibacter sp. Lineage (GTDB taxonomy): Bacteria > Pseudomonadota > Alphaproteobacteria > Pelagibacterales > Pelagibacteraceae > Pelagibacter. The sequence goes on from CAJWKX010000070.1 coordinate 2,716, forward strand.
ATGGATGCACTTGCCATACACCACATAGAACACCATTTCCAACAGCATTAGATCCAATGCAGTGTAATAGATATGAAATAGGTGAATTTGCAAAAGAAGCTTTTAGTCTTGGTGTAAATTATTTGGGTGTCTGCTGTGGTGCAAATCCAATGTTGATTAGAGAAGTTGCAGAGGCTGTTGGGTTAACAGTACCAGCTAGCAAATATAGAGAGGATATGTCTAGTCATTTTTTGTTTGGAACTCATGAAAGAATTGCACAGCACCAGAAAGATTATAAGAGCAAAGCTTAATTAAATTAAATTTATTAAAGATGAAAAAAAATTATTAAGTGCTTCATGTTCAGAATTTGGTGGTGGTTAAAATTTAGTTTGAGTAAGGATTTCTGCTAAAAATTTTATTAACATATGATTCAAATTCTTTTAGTGGTAGCGATTTATAATTTGGATCGAAGGATTTTTGGTCCCAGTTTTCACAAAAATCAACTGTTTCCTTAAAATACTTATGACTCTTATATTTATCTCTTTGATTTCTATTTCCGTCTAGGTGATGCGCGTAATAATACATTTGAAACTCACCGTGTTTTTCAATTATCCAATGAGTTTTTTCACTTACATAAGGTTTAAGTACTGCAGCAGCATATTCAGAATGATTTAATGGAGCTAACTCATCACCAATATCATGGAGCAAAGCACCAACAATCATTTCATCATCAGCTTTATCATTCAAAGCTCTTGTAGCTGTTTGTAATGAGTGTTCTAATCTAGTTATTTGGTAACCTTCTAAAGTATTACTTAAACCACTCATAAATTTTAATATACGATCGGCAGTGCCTTCAATGAATTTTTTTTCATTTTTGTTTAACAAAAGATAATCTTCTTTTGTTCCTTCATTCATTTGTATGAATTTTACTTTTTTCATTTAATTTAATTGTTAGTTATATTTATTAAAAAAATTTTTATAAAATTAGTATTTAACTCACATCAATTTAATTATTTGATGTATTACTTAGCAATGATAATTGAATTACTTTATTATCTCCCAAGTCATCAATAGGTTTAACTGGATAATCTCCAGTAAAATAATGATCAGTTAATTGAGGATATGTTTCATTTCTTTTTTCAAAACCTATAGCTCTGTAAAGTCCATTGATAGATAAAAATTTTAATGATTTTGCTCCGATATATTTACAAATTTCCTCATTAGTTTTATTGGCAGCCAG
>CAJWKX010000071.1 GCA_913043015.1 uncultured Candidatus Pelagibacter sp.
GTTGGATGAAATTGAACAAATTCCATATCTTGCAAAGGTAAACCAGCTCTTAAAATCATTGCATTACCATCTCCAGTACAAGTATGCGCAGATGTTGAAGATTGATAAATTTTTCCATATCCACCTGTTGCAATAATAGTAATATGAGCTCTAAATCTATGAATAGTACCATCATTTAAATTCCAGGCTACAAGACCTTTACACTCTCCATTTTTCATTAATAAGTCTAAAGCAAAGTATTCAATAAAAAATTTAGTATTATGTTTTAAAGCTTGTCCATATAGAGTGTGAAGTATCGCATGACCTGTTCTATCTGCTGCTGCACAAGTTCTTTGTACTGATTCATTGCCATAATTTTTCGTCATTCCACCAAAAGATCTTTGATAAATTTTTCCATCTTCGGTACGACTAAAAGGAACACCATATTTTTCTAACTCTAAAACAGCTCTTGGTGCTTCTTTACACAAATATTCAATACAGTCTTGGTCTCCTAACCAGTCTGATCCTTTAACCGTATCATACATATGCCATCGCCAATCATCTTCTCCCATATTTCCTAAAGCAGCTGAAATTCCTCCTTGAGCCGCTGAAGTATGGCTTCTAGTTGGAAAAACTTTTGATACACATGCTGTTTTTAAACCAACTTCGCTAAGTCCTACTGCTGCCCTCAAGCCTGAACCTCCGGCTCCTAGTACCACTACATCATATTCATGATCTATAATGTTGTAAGAACTCATATGCTCAAATTAAAAATTACAATTAAAGTTAATATTGGAATTATTATAGCAAAAGAATAAAGTAATTTATTAAAGAAATTTTTTGTTTTCTCATCTTCTACATAATCCTCAAATATTTCACTAATGCTCAATGCTGAATAAAAAAAAGCTACAATCATTAAAAGAGAAAATAAAAATTTTGATGGTTGACTAATAAAGAAAATTAAAACTTGATCAAAACTTTTATCATATAATGATACAAGATTTATTATGAACCATAACATTAACGGAACTAGAATGACTGAGCTTATTTTCTGAAATATCCATTTTTTCGTAGCATTTACCATTAAATTAATTGTCTCCCAATTAAGTAAATTGATATTGTCAATACAAATGAACCAATAATAACTATTAACCCAGTTATATTAGATGTTTTCAATTCAAAGCCATAGCCCATATCCCAAAACAAATGCCTAATTTCACTTAAAATTTGAAAACTAAAGCACCAAGTGATTCCGATAACTATAAATTTTCCCAAAAAAGAACTTAAAATGCCTTGTATCATTTCGTAACTTACACTTCCAAGCAACATTGATGCTATCCAAAAAAATACAAATATTAATGATATTATATTAATTACACCTGTAATTCTATGAACTATTGATACTAAAGATGAAATATGCCAATTATAAATTTGAATATGTGGCGATAAAGGATTGTTATTTTCCATTCAATTATTATTACAAAAAACCTCTGCAATTTCTACCGCATTCAGGGCCGCACCTCTTAGTAAATTATCAGAAACAATCCATAGGTTAACAGAATTTTTTTTTGAATTGTCTTTTCTAATTCTAGAGATAAATGTTTCATTTTTTCCCTCGGCTTCACATGGAGTTATATAGCCACCATCTTTTCTTTCATCTATTACTTTACACCCATTTGCTGCATCCAAAACTTCTCTTATTTTTTCTACGGTAAATGCTTTTTCAAATTCAATATTTAATGACTCAGAATGAGATACTAATACAGGGATTCTCACACAAGTTGCTGTTAACTCTATATCATTATCTAATATTTTTTTTGTTTCATTAATCATTTTAATTTCTTCTTTTGTGTATCCATTTTCATCAAATGAATCAATATGGGGTATTGCATTAAAAGCAATTTGCTTTGTAAAATTTTTTGAAGTAATTTTTTTTCTTTCTAAAAATAATTTAGTTTGTTCTATCAATTCATCCATTGGAGCTTTCCCTGCGCCTGAGGTAGATTGATAAGTAGATACTACAACTCTTTTTATATTAAAAAAATCATGTAAAGGCTTTAGAACAATAACAAGTTGTGCTGTAGAACAATTTGGATTAGCAATTATATTTTTTTTTATACTTTTTATATCTCCAGCATTAACTTGAGGAACTATTAAAGGAACATCAGGATCCATTCTGAAGAAACTTGAATTATCTATAACTGTTGAATGTTTTGCTGCTAATTGAGCATATTTTTCTGAAACTTTACCACCAGCAGAAAAGAAAGTGATATTAGCTTTTGAAAAATCAAAAGTTTCTAGATTTTGTACTTCAATTTCTTGGTTTCTAAATTTTAATTTTGAGCCTGTACTTTTTGATGAAGCGAGTAAATATAAATTATCTACAGGAAAATCTTTACTCTCAATAACTTCTATAATTTTCCTTCCAACGTTACCTGTTGCGCCTACAATTGCTATATTCATGATATTTTTTTTCGATCTTATACCTAGATGAAAGGTAAATCACAAACTTTTCCATCAAAATTTGTTCCATTTATTTCAATTTTTAAGGATTGTGAGACATTCCAATAAGGTTTGAATATCATAGCTATTCCAATAACCTTGCCAAAATGAGGAGAATAAACGCCAGACCTTAATTCGCCAATTAAATTACTTTTATTATTATAAAGTTTAATTGATTCTGATACATCAATTTCTTTGGTTTCTATTTTTACTCCCATTAATTTCTTATTAATTCCTTCTTTGCTGATTTCTTTTAATTTTTCTTTTCCAAGAAAATTCACATCATTATCAAGATTCACATATTTGTCTAAGCCACATTCAAGAGGATTATCGTTATTATCAATATCATTTCCATATGAAAGCAAAGCGCTTTCAATTCTTTCAATCAAATTTGGACATCCGGGTTTTACATTAAATTCTTTACCTATCTCAAACAAATGATCATATAGAGCAAGTCCTACTTTCGTATTTTCTACATAGACTTCATAGCCACCTTGCTTTGACCAACCAGATCTTGCAATTAAATGTTTCACGCCTTGAAATTCAAAATAATCAAAACCAAAAAATTTCATCTTCGAAATTTTTTTCCCAAATATTTTTTCCATTATTTGAAAAGATTCTGGACCTTGAATTGCTATAATGTTTATATTTGGTTCAATTATTGTAACTTCAAATTTATGTCCTATTGCCAAACCTTTTGCAAATAATATCACATCAGAATCTGCTATCGAAATCCACCAACGATCTTCTGCTAATTTTAAAATTACTGGATCATTTATTAAACCAGCTTTATCATCAATAATAGGGCAGTAGTAACATCTTCCAATTTTAGACTTGGACAGATCTCTACAGGTCATTAATTGAACTAAACGAGAAGAATCTTTTCCACCTATTTCCACTTGTCTTTCTCCAGAAACATCCCAAACTTGCACATGTTCTTTTAGATGATGATAAGATTCTTCTAAAGACCCAAAGGCTGCAGGCATTAACATATGATTATAAGAACTATAAGCAGTAACTCCTTGTGCTTCAATTCTTGAAGTATAAGGCGTACTTCTAACTCTTCTTGATTTTGCTATAGAAAATTTTTTCATTTTTTATTTTTTAATATAAATTCTTTTACCAACTTTCTCATTTCAAAAGCTTTTTCAAAAATAATCATGTGTCCACAATTTGATATTACTTTAGTTTCAGAATTTTTTATTAAATCTGACATCTTAGTTCCCACTTTCAGAGGAACCATTTTATCTAAATCACCGAATATACATAATGTTGGACAATTAATTTTTTCTAAAGATTCTTTGCCATCCTTGTAATTATTACATGCTTTTAAGTCCACAGATAATACTTCCCTAATTTCTCTTGATGAATTAATAATTTTTTT
>CAJWKX010000072.1 GCA_913043015.1 uncultured Candidatus Pelagibacter sp.
TGTATATAAACAAGTGCATCATTTACGGAAGCAGACGATAAAACAAAATCTATTTTCTTTGAATTTTTAATATCGTAAATAAGCCTATTAAGCATATGGTAGTGAGTATAGTGTGCCATGCTGGGATTTAGAATCGTTGTATTTGAAAAATTTTGTTTTAACTTATAGGCAAATGTTTCTTTATTGGGAAGATGTCCTTCAAAAAATACACAATCACCCATAAGATATAAATTATAAAAATTTTCCTTTTCAATTTCTAAATCAAAATCTATTTGTCTAAATCCATCAGAGCTTATTTGTACTTGTTGTTCATTATATTTATCGTTGCTTATAAAATTTAAAAAAATATGAGGTTTAAAGAATCGCTTTTTATAAAAAAAAGTTTTTTTAATAAGTTTCCATGACACTAATTCAGACAATATGATAATTAATAAAATTATTAAAAATATTTCAAAGCCACTCAATTCAATAGCAACCATCATATATATCAAGGCCGCAGTAACCAGAAAGTAAATCAATAATAGAATTTTCATTGTACGCTGTATTATTTTATGTTGTTTAGTTCGCTTTTTAGAAAATCAAAACATACGAACATTTTGTAAAAAAACAGATTTAAAATTTAGTATTTTGTTTAACCAAATTTAAACACTTTCTGTGCTACCACGTGTAATAGAAGTTTTCGGTATAACCATCATTGGATCTATAGGGCCTTGTTTGTACTTTTCATATAATTCATAAATTTCATCGCTATTAGCATATCTTCGGGATGAATCGTTTTTGAGAAATTTTTCTGGAATTTCTTTTTTTCCAGTTACATAATCTGCAAAATCATAAAATAGTTCCATAGTTTTTTCCCTGGACATGCAAGGATTTCTCATTGATGGCCCTTGCCTTTCAGACATATTTGTTTTTTTCATTCCTTTAAAACCAGGTTCGTCATGCGCTTCTATTAGGTTCATTTCCAATGCAATATTGTGAATTACCGTACCCATATAAGGCGTCATGAAAGTTACATCAAAAGAACTTAAATCTGGATTTAATGCTCTTATAGCTTTATTTAATTTAATAGTCTCAAAAAAATCTTCTTCGTATTCTCCTGGGATTCCTATAATGTTATTTATGGTCGAACGTATTTTATATTTTGCAATTAATCCAAACTTTTCCATATAAAAATCATTGTTCATCTTCCCTTTCAATAGCAGATTCTGTCTTACCCAATCACTTCCAGTTTCTAATCCTATGCCGATACCTATGCAGCCGCTCTCTTTTAGCTTAGGTAAATTATCTTCGTTAACAGTCTCAATACATGTGTTCATCCAATATGGAACGTTGATTTCTTTTTTCCACCGGTCATAAAATTCATTGAATTCCCTAGGTTGTCTTGCTAAAAAATTATCATCGGTAAACATTATTAGTTCAAAGTTTCTTTCTTTATGAATAGATTTTACTTCATTTATAATTTGATCAACTGATTTGTTTCTTCTGACTTTTCCAGACTCTTCTTGAAAAACCTGAAAAGCACGGTTAATGCAATAGTGACACTTATGCATACATCCTCTTGATGCTTCAAAAAATCCTGTATTGTATAATTTGCCATCATACGGCTTTTTGAAATGTTTATCATTCCAGAATTCTATACGTTGATTAGGTATTTCATCCATGTTCAGATATTTTATAAGTCCAGTCCTTTTTACCTTACCATTGTCTTTGTACCAAAGATTTGGAACTTTACTTACATCATTTCCTTTTTTTAGAGCATTTAGCAATTCTTTAAAAGCAACTTCACCTTCTGCTTCAACGGCATAATCAATATTCGGGTTTTCAATAATTATTTGGGGAACTACTGTAGGCACAACACCTCCAGCAACAACAGGTATATTGAATTTCTTCTTTGCTAAGCCCAAAAGTCTATCACAATAAACATAGCTATCTTCCACTATAGTTGTTCCTATTATATCGGGTGAGAATTCTTCAATAGCTTTAAGCCATTTATCTTCTATTTGATTTTTTGAAAGCTTATTAAAAAAATTATCTATAGTTACTACTTTAACCTGCTTTGCTTTTTCTCTAATCTTATTATCTTTATTTTCAGAAACATTCATAAAAGTTGTGTCAAACAATCTAACTTCATGACCTTCATTTGCACAAACTGTCATTATAACTGTTAGGCCCAACGGACATCTGAAATATCCTTCGTGGTTTGGATAAAGAAACATTATTTTCATGTAGTGAAAAACCCCTGCATTATTAATTTATTAAAATCTTATTATCCGATTTTCCCTCTTTAATCCACTTTTGACAAATTGTGTAAAAACCCTTTAAGTAATACAACAAAATTAAAGCTAACAATATAATGTTTTTACAAATAATACTAAGCAAAACTAGCTTAATAAATTTCTACTACTTATCAGAAAAAAAACTTTAAAAAGATCTATCTAGTTAAAAGTTTCCTTAAACCTTTGTCTAATTTTTAATTTTCTGCAATTGCAATAAGAGTATCAGTTTGTTTACGTCTAATAAGATAATTTCTATAATCTAAGTCAAATTTTTTATCTACATATTCTTTAAAGTATTTATGTCCACCAGGTCTTTTTGTCAAGAGCCAGCCTAAATGATTCGCATATCCATATATTTGCAAATAATTAACTTTAATTTTTTTGAAACCTGAGGCTTTTAAAACCTTTTTTAAGGATTTTTCAGTATGCAGTATCAAATGTTCGCTCCAGAAAGTAAATTTTTTAAATTCAGGCAAATCAATAAAAATTAAATAATCCAAAGCAGAAGGAACCTCAATAATAATTTTGCCATTTTTTTTAATTTTTTTTCGGATTTCTTTAAGCGTTTCAACTTGCTTAGGAATATGTTCTAAAACATGAAAAAGTGTAATTACATCAAAATTTTTATCAAATTTAGTCAAATTATCTTTGGCATCTATGCTCTTATAATTTTTCTTTATGTATTGTACGCATGCTTTTCTTAATTCTACACCCGAACAGCTTTTACTATAATTTTTTAGTAAGCTTAAAAAACCACCCCAACAGCAACCATAATCTAAAACTTCTTTCTTTAATAAATGTTTCTTGAACATCGAATATCTTCTTTTGTCATTCACTCCTATTAAACCTCTCGATCCTGAAAAATGTTTTGTTTTTAAAATTTTCCCACGTACATCCATTTCATGTGGACTCGAGTATAATTTTTTAGTTTGATTTCCAAAGATTGAATAATAATTGGAGATAACAACAGATTTCTCTAGAAATATAATTTGGCTTTTTAAATCCTTAAAAACTTTTATTTTTTTATCTCTCGTAGAATCACTTATTTTTACAATGTTTTTTTTATTTATCAGCTTTAGTTTTAACAATTCTTGAAAAATTGGATTTGTTATCTTATGCATATTATGATTAACGACTTTTACGTAAATCTATTAGTGTTTTTTTTACAGATGAAATCATGTAATCAAGCTGTTTATTTTTCATCCAAATATGGAATGGAAATGAAATCATATTATTAAAAAAAATTTCCGTATTAGGGCATTTGTGTTTACTAAAGCCCATTTTTTTAAACAATGGGTATTTATAAAGAGGATAATACTGTACCGCACATTTAATTGAATAATTTTTATATAATTTTTCAATTAAATTATTTCTATTAATTTTTTTACTTGGTTTATAATATGCGCTCAATAAATGATAAACGTGCCTACGATCCTTAAAAGATTCGTTAAAACTTAGTTCTTTAAATTTAGAAAATTTTTTTATAAATTTTTTTGCTCTCTTAATTCTTAAATTGTTAAGTCTGTCTAACTTTCTCATCATAACAATTCCTGCCCCAC
>CAJWKX010000073.1 GCA_913043015.1 uncultured Candidatus Pelagibacter sp.
AATATTTTGATAAACCAATAAGTAAATTAGATTATGCCGAAGCTTCACTATTGGCTGCGCTACCAAAAGCACCGAGCAGATATAATCCTTTTAAAGACATTAATTTAGCAAAGTATAGAAGGAACTTGGTCATAAAAAATCTTTATGACAATTCTTATATTGATTACAAAAAATATACTGAACTTTTGAATACCAAAATAAATTTAAAAAAGAGAAAAAAAATTTATTTAGAAGATGCTAGATATTATGTAGAAGATGTACGTAAATCGATAGTAGAAAAATATGGTTTTGATAAAGTTTATAAGCAAGGATTTAATATAAAAACTCCAATTAATTTAGAAATTCAAACTATAGCCACTCAATCTCTTAGAGATGGATTAATTCAATATGACAAAAGAAAAGGCTGGAGAGGACCTCTGTTAAATAAAAAAGATACTAATAACTGGAATAATGATTTGAAAAAATATCATTTAGAAAAATCGATAGGATGGAATTTAGCAATTATAAAAAAAATAAATAAATTTTTTGTCGAAATAGAAACAGATCGAAAAATTGCAGGAAAAATTGAATATCAAGATGTATCTTGGACTAAAAAAGAATTGGACAAACTTTTCAAAGTTGGAGATGTAGTTTATGTAAATAAAATTAAAGATAATATTTTTAGTTTAAAACAACTTCCAAAAGCAAATGGAGGCATAGTTGTTATGGATCCATTTACTGGCAGGGTCATAGCATTGTCAGGGGGGTTTAGCTTCAAAAAAAGTGAGTTTAATAGAGCCACTCAAGCATTAAGACAACCTGGTTCTGCTTTTAAACCTTTTATATATGCTTTAGCTTTAGAAAATAATTTTACACCCTCAACATTGATTTTAGATGCACCAATCGTATTAGATCAGGGAGAAGATTTAAAAATGTGGAAACCAGAAAATTATGGAAAGAAATTTTATGGTCCTTCAACACTTCGAACTGGCCTTGAAAGATCTAGAAACTTAATGACTGTTAGAATAGCTCTAGAATTAGGATTAAAAAAAATAACAACTTTTTCAAAACAATTAAAAATTTATGAAAACCCTGAAGAACTTATGTCTATTTCATTAGGATCAACGGAAACAACATTATTAAAATTAACAACTGCATATTGCTCATTTATTAATAGTGGGAAGTTAATAGAACCAATTTTTGTTGATAGAATTCAAGATAGCGAAGGAAATACTATATATAATTCTGAAAAAAGAGTTTGTAAAAAATGTAATAAAATTTCTTTTCTAGGAGAAGAAATTCCAAAAATTACAGATAATTTTCCACAAATTTTTTCAGCTGAAACAGCCTATCAAGTTACCTCTATGTTAGAAGGAGCAGTTCAAAGAGGAACTGGAAGAAGACTTAAAGATTTAAATCTAGATTTAGCAGGAAAAACAGGAACTACTAATAAAAATACTGATGCGTGGTTTGTAGGTTTTACTTCTAATTTGGTGGTTGGTGTTTACGTTGGATTTGATGAACCAAAAAGTTTAGGCAGATATGAAACTGGAGCTAAAACGGCTTTACCAATTTTTAAAGCATTTATAAAGAATGCAGTTAGAAAAAAAGATGCAAGGCCTTTTAAAGTTGCAAAAAATATTAAAATGATGGTTATTGATTTAATTACTGGAAAAAAATCAAATTTTGGATCAAAGAAAACTATAATTGAAGTATTTAAAAAAAATAGATTGGAAAATATTAATTTTGAAGGTAAAGATGATTTACAGTATAAAGTAGATAAAAATAATATTTTAAAATTTTATTAATGGAAAACAATATCATCATATTTAAATCGAAAATTGAAAAAATAAATCAAAGAATTAAGGAGTATCTTTGAAAAGCATAATATTCGTTCGAATTTAGATCAAATTAACCAAAAGATATTAGATCCAAATTTTTGGAGCAATAAGAACGAGGCAGAGAAAATAATTAAAGAAAAAAAATTATATGAAGATTTAATCAATTCATATAATTTATCAGTACAAGAGTGCAAAGATCTTGTTGAGCTTCATAATCTAGCAACTGAAGAAAATAATAAATCAGTAATTAATGATTCTTTAACCAACATTAAGAATTTACAAAAAAAAGTTAAACAAAATGAAATAAAATGTTTTCTATCAAATGAAACTGACAGTCTAGACAGCTATTTAGAAATACATGCAGGCGCAGGAGGCACTGAAAGTCAAGATTGGGCAGAGATGTTAAGAAGAATGTATATGAAATGGGCATTCAATAAAAATTATAAGACTCAATTAATAAGCGAACACAAAGGTGATGAAGCAGGAATTAAATCTTCTACCATTAAAATAGAAGGTGAATATATCTATGGTTTTTTAAAATCAGAAACTGGTATTCATAGGTTAGTACGAATTTCTCCTTTTGATTCTGGAGCGAGAAGACATACAAGTTTTGCAAGTGTTTGGGTTTATCCAGTTATTGATGAAAATATTAAAATTGAAATTTTAGAGAAGGATTTAAGGATTGATACATATAGGTCAAGCGGAGCAGGAGGACAACATGTTAATACAACTGACAGTGCTGTTAGAATAACACATTTGCCCACAAAAATAGTAGTGCAATGTCAAAATGATAGATCGCAACACAAAAACAAAGAAACTTGTATGGATATGCTGAGAGCAAGACTTTATGAGTATGAGTTAAAAAAAAAAGAACAAGAATCAAAAAGTTTAGAAAGTACTAAATCTGATATAGGTTGGGGGCATCAAATTAGATCTTATGTTTTACATCCATATAGGATGGTAAAGGATTTGAGAACTAATTTTGAAAGTTCGAACCCAGATAAAATATTAGATGGAGATATTGATGAATTTTTAGAAAGTTCATTGTATAAATTAAATTTATAGGTTTATTTTAAAATGGAAAAAACTAAAGTATCAAATAATAGATTAATAAAATCCTTACTTATTTCAGGCTTATTTATTTTAATTTTAATTATTTTATCATTATTTTATCTAAGTAATTATGGAATTAAAACTTCAAAATTTAATAAATTAATTCTAGATAGACTAATAGAAGTTGATTCTAGAATATCTGCAGAAATAGAGGATGTATTTTTAAAATTAAATCTAGGTAAAAAAGAAATAAAAGTTATTACTAAAAATACTAATCTTTATCTTGAAAAGAATTTGATAAAGTTATCGGAAATAAATCTAGATATAGATTTATTATCATTTTTAAATAATAAAGCAGCAATTAAAACACTAAAAATAGAAACTAAAGAAAATTCAATAAAAAATCTTACAAACTTTGTAAGTGAATTCAAATTTCATCCTTCTTTTTTATTTTTTAACAGAATTGAAAAAGGTTATATTACTACGAAAGCAAAAATTAATTTTGACGATAAAGGTAAAATTTATCCAAATTATCTAATAAGTGGAAAAATAACTCAAGCTAAGTTTAAACTTTTAAATAATGATAGAGTTAATAACATAAATTTTAATTTTAGTATTTCTGATGATGAATACAATTTAAAAGAAATAAACCTAGAATATTTAAAAACAAAAATAAATTCAGAAGCAATTAAAGTAATCAAAAAAAATAAAACTTATAGCGTTGAAGGAGATATAAAAAATAAAAAAAATCCAATAGATTTAAAAAAGTTATTAAGTTTAGCTAATATTAAATTTGATTTGATTGATGACAAAGAAATAGAAATTGAATCAGATAATAATTTTGCTTTTACAATAGATGAGAAAAGAAAGATCAACGACTTAAAAATCACATCAAATTTAAAATTTGATAAATTGTACTTTAATGAAAAATATCAAAATTTAATTTATTTG
>CAJWKX010000074.1 GCA_913043015.1 uncultured Candidatus Pelagibacter sp.
GCTGAGACAAAAATTGTTCAAATGAAAGAAAATGCCTTAAAAGAAATAAAAGATACTTCTGTAAAAATAGCAAAGGAGTCGGTTAAAAAGATCATTTCTACCTCAGTAGACAAATCAAAACTTGATGTTCTTTTTGAAAAAAATTTAGAAGAAGCAAAATCGGAACTAAAAAAAATTAATTTTTAAATTTATTTTATAATTTTCTTACTTTTTTTAAAAAAAAAATATAAATTTATACTATGAATTCAATGGCAATTACTTTTATTATTTCCAGTATTGTAAATTTTTGGACCATGTTTGAAAGTATTTCGTTCCTTTTTGCTAATTTAGTTTTTTTGATTCCGTTTATTAGAAATAATAATGAAAAATAAAGAAATCAAAATATATCTTGTTTCGCCAAGAGGATTCTGTGCTGGCGTAGATCGGGCAATAGAAATTGTAAAAAAAACTATTAAAAAATATGGAACGCCAGTATATGTCAGACACGAAATTGTACATAATAAACACGTTGTTGAGAATTTAAAAAAAATTGGGGCAATTTTTGTAGATGAACTTAATGAAATAGAAGATAAATCAAGACCTGTAATATTTTCTGCACATGGCGTTCCTAAGTCAATTCCAAAAGAAGCCTCAAAGTTAAATATGGAATATATTGATGCAACCTGTCCGTTGGTATCAAAAGTTCATCGTGAAGCTGAAAATTTGAATAAAAAAGGTTTTCATATTTTGTTAATAGGTCACAAAAATCATCCTGAAGTGATCGGTACAATGGGACAATTACCGGAAAATGAAATTGATCTCATTCAAACTGTTGAAGATGCAGAAAATTATAAAGAACAAAATAAAGATTTAGCTTTTGTAACTCAAACTACTCTTTCAGTTGATGATACTAAAAATACAATAACTGCTCTTAAGAAAAAATTTCCAAATATAAAAGAACCTGCTAAAGAAGATATTTGTTATGCTACCACCAATAGACAGTCAGCAGTAAAAAGTATAGCAAATAAATGTGATATATTTTTTGTAATTGGTAGTAGAAATTCTTCTAATTCATTGAGGCTTGTAGAAGTTGCAAGTCAATCGGGATGTAAATATTCTGAATTAATTCATGCTGATAGTAAAATTCCAGTTAATAAAATTAAAGAATGTCAAACAATTGGAATATCTTCGGGTGCGTCTGCCCCAGAAATATTAGTGCAAAATTTTATTAATGAGTTAAAAAAAACCTTTATAGTTAAAATAAAGGAAGTAGAAATTATTAAAGAAAATATAATATTTAAAACTCCAGGGAAACTAAATTAAATGGCAGTATATACAAAAATAAATAATAAACACATTTCTTTGATTGAAAAAACTTTTCATATTGAAAAAATTATTTCATTCAAGGGTATTCGAAAAGGAATTGAAAATACAAATTATATTTTAAAGACAAAAAAACAAAAATATATATTAACAATTTTTGAAAAAAGAGTTCATTCAAAAGATTTGCCTTTTTTTATGAATCTAATGCATGATTTGTCTAAATTAAAAATTAAATGTCCAGAACCATTGGCAACCACTAAAGGAAATTATTTATTTAAAATTAAAAATAAAAATGCATGTATTGTAACCTTTCTTGAAGGAAAAGATAAAAATGAATTAAGCTCAAAGGATTGTTATACAGTAGGTAAAAATATTGCCAAACTTCATATTGCTTCAAAAAAATTGAAGTTATTCAGAAAAAATTCATTATCTTTAAATAGCTGGTCAAAATTATTAAATAAGATTGACTATAGAAGTAAAAAAATACACTTTAATTTAATTGCATTGATGAAAACAAATTTATCTGAAATTAAAAAAAATTGGCCCAAGAATCTCCCTAGAGGAATTATTCATGGTGATTTATTTATTGATAATATTTTTTTTTATAAAAATAAATTTTATGGTTTTATAGATTTTTATTTTTCTTCTAGTGATTTTTTATCATATGAATTGGCAATTTGTATTAATGCTCTTTGTTTTATAAAAAAAAAGAATAAGTTTATATTAGATAAAAAAAAATCATCTAATTTTTTAAGGGGCTATCAAACATTGAGAAAGTTAACTATAAATGAAAAAAAATATTTTAACGTGTTATGTAAAGGTGCAGCATTAAGGTATCTTCTAACAAGAGTGTATGATTATTCAAATACTCCAAAACATGCGATAATTAAAATTAAAGACCCAAAAGAATATATTCAAAAACTTTTATTCCATTCAAAAATCAATCTATTTAAAAAATATATAAATTAATGATTAAAATTTACACTGATGGCTCCTGCTTAGGCAATCCTGGAAAAGGAGGTTGGGCTGCAATTATTTTTATCGATGGAAAAAAAATCAAGATCAAAGGAAGTAAAAAAAATACGACAAATAATCAAATGGAATTATTAGCTTCTATACAAGCGTTAAAAAAAATACCGGCCAGTAAAAAAATAGAAATTTATACTGACTCAAAATATTTAAAAATGGGAATAACAGAGTGGATTAATTCATGGAAAAAAAATAGCTGGAAAACATCATCAAAGAAAAAAGTAAAAAATATCGAGCTTTGGAAAGAATTGGACAATCTTGTTAAAAATCATAAAATAAAATGGTTTTGGATAAAAGCTCACGCTGGGAATCTAATTAATGAGGAAGTTGATTTGCTTGCTAGAAAAGCGGCTAATTTAAACTAATTTTAATTTTCATTTAGTTTTTGATTTATATAATTCTTTATTGTCTCTAAATTATTTTCAATTATATCAAAATTTTCTTTTTCGCCTAAAATATAATTTAATTCTTCTGGTAAATTTTCATTTTTTTGAATAGCTTGATTGATTGCTTCAGGAAATTTACATGGATGTGCAGTTGATAAAATTACACAATCTTTGTCAAAACCTAATTTATTTACTGCTCCCAATCCAACTGCTGTATGTGGATCTAAAATAACACCGTGTTTTTCATAATTTTTTTTGATTACTTCTAATGTTTCTTTTTGATTTAAACTTTCTGATAGAAAATCATTTTTAATCCTAGCAATACTTTCATTGTCAATCGTATATTTTTTTTCTTTTTTAAATTTATTCATAGCATCTTTAGTTTTATTAGAGTTTTGATTGAGAACATCATAGATTAATCTTTCAAAATTACTTGCTACTTGAATATCCATACTTGGTGAAATTGTTTGTTCAACCTGGTTAGCTATATATTTTCCTGATGATATTGCTCGATGCAAAATATCATTTTGATTTGTGGCAACTATTAATTTATCTATGGGTAGACCCATTTTTTTTGACAAGTATCCTGCATAGACATCTCCAAAATTACCAGTAGGCACAGAAAAATTTATTGATTTTTTTTTATCTAATTTAAAATAACAATAAAAAAAATAAACAGATTGAGCAATTATTCTTGCCCAATTTATTGAATTAACACCTGACATTTTAATTGATTTGGAAAAATCTAAATCTTCAAACATAGATTTTACTAAGTTTTGACAGTCATCAAAGCTACCATTAATTGCTATATTAAATACATTTTTTTCTTTTACTGTTGTCATTAACTTTCTTTGGACTTTAGAAATTTTATTGTTTGGATGCATAACAAAAATATTCATATTTTTTTTACCTTTGATTGCATCAATGGCAGCTGCTCCAGTATCACCCGATGTTGCAACTATAATATTAATATTTTGATTATTGTTTTTTAAGTAAAAATCATAGAGATTACCAATAAATTGCATGGCAATATCCTTGAAAGCCAAAGTTGGGCCGTGAAATAACTCTA
>CAJWKX010000075.1 GCA_913043015.1 uncultured Candidatus Pelagibacter sp.
AGATAATCCATTTATCATCCTAAAACAAATGAGTTTTAAATAATTTTAAATTTTTTTCAAATAATATACTAGACAAAAATACTGAGTTATAGTTAAGATTGCAGAATTTTTTGTTCATGCTAAAAAGATAGAGGCAAAAAAAATAAAAAAAAACTCCGTTAGAAATTGGTTATAATAACAAAAATATAGATACATCTTTAGATGCGGTATAAAAAATATTGTTAATTCTAATCAAATTGTATATTTTACAAGGGAAATTAAAAATTTAGATGAGAAAACAAAAAAAAATTATTAAAACATTGTGGAATATTATTTATTCAGATTACTATTCTGGTATATATAAAGTAAACTTAATGGGAAAATTATCTAGACTATTATATTTAAATAACAAAATAGTTGGAAACCTTAAAACAAAAATCAAATCAAATTTAATAAATTGACATACATTGTTAACGACAAATGTATTAAATGCAAGTTGATGGATTGTGTTGAAGTCTGCCCAGTAGACTGTTTTTATGAGGGAAAAAATATGCTTGTAATTAAACCAGATGAGTGTATAGATTGTGGCGTTTGTGAGCCAGAATGTCCAATTGATGCGATAGTTCCAGACACAGAAAGCGGAAACGAAAAGTGGTTAGAATTGAACCAGAATTATTCAGAAATTTGGCCAAACATAGCGGAAAAAAAAGATCCACCTATAGACAGTGAAAAATTCAAAAATGAAAAAAATAAATTTGAAAAATATTTTAAAGAAAACATTTAATAAAAAAACAAAGACTAAAAAACCAGCAAAAAAAAAGAAGGTAGTAAAATCAAAAAAAGTTTCTAAATCTAAAATTAAGAAATCAAAAATTAAAAAAATTACCAGATCATCGCAAAAATTTTTGAAGAAAAAAGAAAATAAGTTTATAGAAGAAGTTAAGTATGAAAATCTAAGAATTGTTAAAAACAACGAACAAAAACCTGAAATTAAAAAAGTTAAAACTCAAGGAACAGAAAAGAGACAATATAAAATTAAAGATTATATAGTTTACCCAAAACATGGCGTTGGCCAAATTAAAGAATTTAAAAAAATAAATATTGGAGGAATAGAAGTTGAAACATATATTCTTATCTTTGAAAAAGACAAAGCTAGTGGTATGGTTCCAGTAAATAAACAATTTCATTTAAGACCACTTTCTACAATTAATCAGATTAATAAGTGCATAAGTATTTTAAAGGGTAAGCCAAAAATAAAAAGATCGATGTGGAGTAGAAGAGCTCAAGAATATGAGGCTAAAATTTCATCAGGTAAAATCTATGACCTAGCTGAAGTTGTTAGAGATCTTAATAAAGGTGATGATATGATGATAGATCAGTCTTATAGTGAAAGACAACTTTTTGAAAAGGCTTATGATAGACTATTAACAGAACTCAAAATTGTAATGGGTAAGAATTTAGAAGATGCTCAAAAAAAACTTGATAAAGCTTTGAACAGAAACTTGGAGGCTCAAGCTCTTAAAGTTGTAGCCAAGCCAGAAGGAAATATAGAAAAAACTCAAAATGTAATTGAATAAAAAAAAACGCTTCCCACAAACATTTCCGTGGGAAGCGAATCAATTAAAAAGAATACTAATCTATCTTCTTCTTTTTTTAGCTTTAGCTTTTTTCTTAGTTTTCTTTTTAGCAGCTTTTTTTCTTCTTTTAGCCATCTTTAGCTCCCTTTTTTTATTAACAAATCTTTATGATTCGTTTATTACTCTTTTTTTATTTTTTTTGATTAGTTATGTCAAATATTTAATTAACTTTATTTTTTTTCAAAACAAAAATAATTTTGTAAAAAATTATTATTTAATAAAAAGTTAGATAAACTGCGAATAATAACATAATTTAAAATTAATTTTTTTGTAACTTTAAATATAAATTTTCAAATTCTTTTTTGTATTTTTTAATAATCTTATATCTTTTTAATTTCAATGTCGGTGTTAACATTCCATTTTCAATTGAAAATCTTTCATTAGAAACAATATATTTTCTTATTTTTTCAATTTTAGAAAGTTTTTCGTTAATTTTTTCAATTTGATTATCTATTTCATATTTTGAAATATTTTTTTTATCTTCATTCAATACAATTAATGCTACTAGATAAGGTTTGTAATCACCATAAACAATTGCCTGATCAATTAAATCACAGTTAACTAATTCATTTTCAATTTTAACTGGTGAAATATTATCTCCTCCTGGAGAGATTAAAATATCCTTTTTCCTATCTGTAATTTTTAAATAATTTTCCTCAAGTACTCCAATGTCACCTGTGTATAACCAACCATCTTTTAAAACTTTATTCGTTTCCACTTTATTGTTCCAATATCCAAGCATTACATTCTCACCTTTTACTAAAATTTCTCCATCTTGAGCTATTTTCACTTCATTTCCCTTAAATGGTGGACCAACAGTTTCTACTCTAATTTCATGAATTGGGTTACAGCTAACTACTGGAGAAGTTTCAGTTAACCCATAACCTTGTAGTGTTGGCAATCCTATGGCATTTAAGAAGGTGCCTACTTCTTTATCTAAAGCACCTCCGCCAGAAACAAAAGTTTTCAAACTTCCTCCAAACTGACTCTTAATTTTTTTCCTTACTAAAATATCAACTAAAAAATTCATGATATTTTCAAAAATATTTAATGGTTGTTTTTGTAAATTTTTTTTACCCAAATTTATAGTTTGATTTATTAGCTTTTTTTTAAAACCTTTTGATTTATTAAAATTTGAATTAATTTTTTGATAAAGGTTTTGATAAAATCTTGGAACCGCGGTCATAATTTGTGGTTTACATTCATTCATATTATTAATTAATTTTTCTATACTTTCGGCATAGAAGATTTTAGCTGCTACTGAAATTTGTACAAACTGAACTGTATGTTCATATGAATGGGATAAAGGTAGCCATGTCAAAAATCTGGTTTGATCTGAAATAAGAGGTTTTAAAATTTCAATAGCTCCTTCGCAATTACTTAAAATACCACCATGACTCAAAATCACACCTTTTGGATTTCCTTGAGTGCCTGATGTATAAATAATACAGGCTGGATCGTGTCTTGAAATATTTAATATAGGAACTTCATTTTTATCATAGTTAATATTTTCTAATATTTTATTTAGATTAATATACTCATTGTCACTTACTCCTTCTAAATTTTCAAATGAGATTATTCTTTTAATAAAATCTTTTTTAGGTGTTAGATTTTTAATTTTGTTGAATTGCTCTATGTTTGAAACAAAAACTATGTTGGGTTGACAATCATCAATCATATACTCGTAATCTTTTTCTATATATGTTGTATAAGCTGGAACTGTTATTCCTTGAGCAAGCATTATTGATAGATCGGAAATTAACCACTCTGGTCTATTTTCTGATATTAATAAACATCTATCACCCTTTTTAATATATTTTGATATTTCAGAGGATAAAGCAATTATACTTGAAAAAGTTTGCGCCCAACTGAATTTTTTCTTTGGTTCTTTTAATGATGATAAAAAAATTTTATTTTTATCTTGTTTTTGATACTGAACAAAAAAAAGTTCCAATAAATTATTTAATTTATCAAGTTGCATATTTTTTTTGGTGGGCAAAGAGAGAATCGAACTCTCACAGTATTGCTACTATTGGATTTTGAGTCCAACGCGTCTACCAGTTCCGCCATTCGCCCTTTCCGTTATTTGTTA
>CAJWKX010000076.1 GCA_913043015.1 uncultured Candidatus Pelagibacter sp.
GGTGCATTATTTTTTTATTTAAATAAAAGAAATTCTATTATCTCTGATACAAATGAAGAATTAATAAATTTATATAATCAAGTAGCAAAAAATCCTCGTGGTATCATTCAGAATATAAAAAAGTTTAAAAATACCAAAAATTTTTTCTATAAAACAAGAAAGAAAAATCCAAATAACAATATCCTAAAAGCTTCAAGAATTATTTATCTAAACAGAACATGTTTTAATGGACTTTATAGAGTGAATAGAAAGGGAGAATTTAACGTGCCTTATGGAAATTATAAAAACGTTTCTTTTGTTGATAAGCAAAATCTTGCTAAAGCTTCAAAACTATTAAAACAAACAAAAATTCTAAATGAAGATTATAAAAAAATCTTAATAAAATACGCAAAGAAGGGAGATTTAATTTTTTTAGACCCACCATATTTTCCAATATCAAAATATTCAGATTTTAAGAGATATACAAAAGAGCAATTTTATTGGAAGGACCATATAAATTTAGCAAAACTATTTTCTGAACTTGATAAAAAAGGATGCTATTTGATTTTAACAAACTCAAAAAATAAAGAAATTCTAAAACTTTATAATAATTATAATATCCAAATATTTGATACTCAGCGGATTATTAATAAAATTGGCTCAAAAAGAACAGGAAAAGATATTTTAGTGAAAAATTTTTTATGAAACCTTTAGAACAATATAAAAAGTTTCCCCCTTCTCGATATATGGGAAGCAAAAATAAAATAATAAAGAATCTTTATGAAGTTTTTTCCCAAATTGATTTTAGTTCGGCACTAGACCTTTTTAGTGGCTCTAGTGCTGTAAGCTATTTGCTCAAGTCTATGGGTAAAAAAGTAATAAGTAATGATTATATGTTTTTTAGTTCAAACATCTCAAAATCTATAATTGAAAATTCTTCTGTAAAACTAACAAATTTAGATATCAATCAACTTTTAAAGGTCCCAAAAAACTATGACAAATTTGTTCAACAAAAATTTAAGGGTATATTTTTTTCGAAAAATGAAAATGATTTTATTGACATAGTTCGAAACAACATCAAAAAAATTAACAATAAATATAAACAATCTATGGCCATGTCATCTTTGGTCAAAGCATGCCAAAAGAAGCAACCTAGAGGTATTTTTACTTTTGTTGGAAAAAGATATGACGA
The DNA here is from genome assembly GCA_913043015.1 of uncultured Candidatus Pelagibacter sp. Classification (GTDB taxonomy): domain Bacteria; phylum Pseudomonadota; class Alphaproteobacteria; order Pelagibacterales; family Pelagibacteraceae; genus Pelagibacter. Next base: position 1,172 of record CAJWKX010000076.1, read on the forward strand.
TGGAAGAGCTGATTTAAAAAAGAGTTTTGAAACTCAATTAATCGAAGGAATTAAAGTTTTTAATAATGCTGTTTTTAATAACAAAAAAAAGAATAAATCACTAAACAACGATTTTACTAAAGTTAAAGAAAAACCAGATTTAGTTTACATCGACCCACCCTATTTTAGTAAACATTCGGACAATGAGTATGTTAGAAGATATCATTTTATTGAAGGCTTAACTCGAGATTGGAAAAATATTCAGATACAAGAAAATACTAAAACAAAAAAATTTAAAAAATATCCTTCTATGTTTGATAGTAAGCAAGGAAGTTTTGATGCAATAAATTATTTGATTAAAAAATATTCAAAACAAATAGTGGTTATTTCTTATTCTTCCAATTCATTACCAACCTTTAATGAAATTAAAAAAATAGCTAAAAATTTTAATAAAGAATTTAATGCAATTAAAATTCCCTATACCTATAGTTTTGGAACACAAAAAAAGAGAGGAGATATAAAGAATACAGTTAAAGAGTATATTTTTATTATAAAGTAATGCCAAAAATTCCGGATACAACAAGTATAGGTAATACGACTTTTAGAAGACCATGGAGAGTGCCCGCAGGATTAAGAGTTTTGGAAGAATTAATTTCCACTTACCCTTTTAAAGATAAAACATCATCAGAGTTTGAAAAAGAATTAGATAAAAAATTAATAGAAACTGGTGTTAAAGAATCGGATAAACCACCGTCAGATTGGAATGGAAGAAAATTTTTAGCAAACTGCACTCAGTATGGATTTATAGCTACAAGGCCAAATACAGGTAATAAAAAATATAAACTTAACGATAAAGAAGAAGATGAAAATTTAAAAAAAATATTAAATCAAATTCCAAATATAAAAATGAAAACTAAGCCATTCAGTTTAACTCCTCTAGGAGTAATGTTCAAAAATACCGAATCAAATGGGAAAGAATTAACGGCTGAACAAAAAGATATTTTTCTAAAAGCGCTTTTTCATCATAAACAACCTTCGCCAGCACAGGAATTTTCATCTTCCTATAAAGGAGAAACTTTTTATCCTTTGAAATTATATATAGATATACTTTTAGATTTAGTGAAAAGGGGTATGGATGCTTGGATAACGCCAGGTGAGATGGCTGCAATAATTAATACCTATAAAACAAATAATATTAAAAAGATAATTAAAGAAATTAAGGAATATAGGTCTAAATTTAAACTAAAAAAAGGAAAAGAAAAAACATTTGCAAGAATTTGGTTTAAGAATAAAAAAAAGAGGGGGACTTTTGGAACTTCTGATGCATATCAAGACATAAATATCACGGCTCCTATTAATACCGGATTATTTAAAAAGAGAGGTAAAAAATTAATTTTAAAGACAGAAGAAAAACATAAAGCAAAACTTGTCTCAAATTATAAGTATAAATATAACAATGAGAAAGATTATGAATATCTGCAAAATCTTTGGTCTGGAAAATTGCTTCCCTTTGAAGATAAAAATCTTTTGGTAAATGAAGCTTCTAAGATTAAACAAAAACTTTATGAACGGTACAATATTAAAAGTGATGAAAAAGTTAATAAAAAAACTAATGATACAGATTTAAAGAAAATTTATTATACAAATAAAGATAAGTATACGATTCTTCAAGAACATTCTTATTATGAAAAACAGAAAAATAAAGCTCCAGAAATAATAAAAATATTGAAAAATATTCAAACGCCAAAAAGAGAAATTGAAATTGATAAGGAAATAATAAAAGCTGAATCTTGGCATCTAGAATGGATTTTATGGAGAGTATTTTTGGCGATAAATAGCTTTAATACAAAAGTTCAGGACACAAGAAATTTTTCAGTTGATGATAACTTTGTTGCCACAAGTCATGCCATTTCAGGTGTTGAGGATATGTTTTTCGAATTTGATGATTATGTTTTAATTGTTGAACCTTCTTTTAAAACTGGAAGAGCTCAAATTAAAGATGAAGATGAACCTGTTTTCAATCATACTTGGAAAAAAAGTAAAAAATTTCCCAAAAAAACTGTTTATACTTTGTTTGTTGGTAATGGCGAAAAAATAGAGCTTAACTTAGTACATCATTACAAGAATGTTTTTTATGCTCCAGATGAAAAAGAATTTTATGGAAATATAATACCAATGACTATTTCTCAAATAACAAGCATTTTTGAAAAGCTTTTTCATATTAAAAAAACATTAAATCCAATATCTCTAAAAGAGATTATGGATGAGTGTTTGGCTGACAAAGAAAATCTAAAACCAACAGATTGGCGAGAAAAAATAAAAAATGTTATAGAACTAAGAATAAATTAAATAAAAATGTATATGAAGAGAAATAAAAGATTAGAAATTGAAAATAAAATCAAAGAATTTTGTACGAATGAAAGCAAGAAATTAAAAGAAATACAAATATTTACCGGCCTAAAC
>CAJWKX010000077.1 GCA_913043015.1 uncultured Candidatus Pelagibacter sp.
TTTTCATACCTGTGAATTCTAATATATTGCCTATAGCGTAGGATATATTAGCTAAATTTACAATAATCAAAACTGCAAATATTTTTTTAAAATCTTTAATATATTTTAAAAGATTAAATAAAATTAATATTTGAATAATTGTTACAAATGAAATTAATAAATTTATCTTGAATTGATCGTAAGTACTAATAAGTATAATTAATAAAATGAATGAAACTAGTATAACTAAAGGCAATAAAGGTTGATAAGATTTCAATTGATTATTAAAATTAATTATATTCCAAATATCTGAGCCAAAAACCATTCTTTGTGCAAGAAATTTAAAAAAGGGTCTTTCTTTATGGTAAGTAAACAATTTTGGAGTAAAAAACACTTTTATTGAACTGTTTTTTTTTGTAATTCTTTCGAAAAATTCTTTATCTTCACCTAGGTATATTTTTTCATTCATTCCGCCATTTTTTAAAAATAAATTTCTACTTATCATAAAATTACAAGACTCTAACCAATCACAATATCTACTTTTTGCCTTATATTTCCTAAAGTTTAAATGTCCAGTTACAAAATATGATCTTTTAGCATAATGACACATCATCTCGCTATATGTTTGAGAGGGAAAAGGAATATTTGGGCCACCAATAATTTCTTTTTCTTTATTTTTTAAAATTTTAGATCCATTAAATAACCAATTCTTATGTGCGTAAGCATCACTATCAATAAAAGCTATGTAGTCAGATTTAAATTTCTTTACAGCATAATTTCTTTTAAATGACATAGTTTTTTTTCCCACGACAAGGATATTTAATTTATAATTTAGTTTAGGAATTTTTTTTTTGTTTTTATAATCTAATATTATTGTAACAAAAAAATTTTTATATTTTTGATTATTAAATTTTAATAGACAATTTGTTAATTCTGAACTTAAGGTTAATGAAGGAATTACAATATTAAATATTTTATTTTTCATGTAAAAAAAATAGAATTAATCTAAGTTAAATGCTGATGATATTAGTTGTGACTGATATCGCCAATTTCCTAATATATTATACGACAATGCACACTCATATGTGCAATTACATTTAGTTTCTATTATATCTTTTCTGGCATCGTTTGTTTTTTTACCATTCCATATTTCCATAAAATTCATGTTATGTTCTCTGAGATTTCCTAAAAGTTTATCTTCTAAAATTTCACATGGATAAATTTTGCCGTCAGCTGTTATGATTCCAAATAAACTTCCTGCGTGACAAGGACTGATGTATTTTGGATTCATGTACATTTTTTTTATCATTTCCCAAGATATAATATCTTTTTTTTGATGAACTCTTCCTTGCATTGAGTTTGTATTATAATTTATAATTTTGTTTGTCTTAATTTTATCTTTAATTTCATTACTCAACCAACTGTAAGCATCGTATATTTTTTTCTTTTTTTCATAAGGAGTTTTATAAACGCCCTCGTCTCTAACAATAGTACACTTCATAGAGTCTATTCCGCATTCGTTGTGTAAATAGTTAAAGATTTTTTTGATATTATCACAGTTTTCATGTGTAACAGTAATACTTACAACAGGATTAATATTATCTCCCATCTTTTTTAATAACAGGTATATTTCAATACAATTTGTAAATAAGTTTTTTACTTTTCGAACTTTATCATGTCGATCTGGTAAATCATCAATTGAAATTTGAAATGTAAGTTCAGTGTTTTTTTTAAAAGCAGAAATTTCTTCTGCAAACTTTTTTACTCTATCTGGTAAACTTGCATTAGTAGTAACATAAATTGATTGAATAGTTGTGTTTGTAAGATATTTCTTTGCAACTTCTATCAAATCTTTTCTAGCAAATGGCTCGCCGCCAGTTAAATTCACATTTAATAAAGATTTGCCAAGATTTTTTGTTAGTTTATCTATCTCATCTATTGTTAATTCGCCTGCAAATGTTTTCGGGTCATCAAAATCAATAAAACAAAAAGAACACCTAGCGTTACATCTATTGGTAACGAAATGTACAACGCTAACAGGTTTTTTTTTACTCAATAAAATATTTTTTATAACGTGAGATGAACTAGTATTTTTGAATAACATTTCGAATTTAATATATATTCTAAGATGCTAATTATATTGTAGTTTTATTAACAAATAAACTTTTAACTAGCTTTTTATTTAGAAAAATTTGACCTCAAACACTTAATTCGATACTAATAAATTCGTATTTAGCTAACTAACAATTGATTAATAACCAATAAATTTAAATCACATCTCCACATGGGAGTAATATCAAAAAAAAATGAAATTAAGTGGCTGGGGTAATAATAAATTTATAGATTGCAAAGTTCACTATCCAAAAAATATAGATGATTTAAAAACATTAATTAAAAAAAATGTTATTGTTCGTGGCCTTGGGAAATCTTATGGAGATAGCGCTATTCAACCTAATGGAACAATAATAACATCTAAGCTAAAAAAAATTTTACACTTTGATAAAATAAACGGTGTAATAGAGGTTGAATCAGGAATTTCTATCAAAAATCTAATTAAAGAAACTATAAAAAATGGTTGGTTTTTACCTGTAACACCAGGTTCAAAAAATATAACTGTAGGAGGGATGGTAGCATCTGATGTGCATGGAAAAAATCATCACAAAGTAGGAAATTTTGGAAATTTTATAATTGAAATAAAAATAGTAAATTATAAAAAAAAAATTATCTCATGTAAAAAAAATAAAAATAGTAATTTATTTAACTATACAATTGGTGGAATGGGTTTAACGGGCCTGATTTATAGTTGCAAATTCAAACTAAAAAAAATTATGAGTGATTTAATATACCAAGAGACTATAAAAAATATAAACTTAAAAGAAACAATAAAAAGATTTAAAAACAGTAATAAATGGGAATATAATGTTGCCTGGATAGATACATCTGCAATTGACGAAAAGATGGGCAGATCTATTCTTTATCGAGGTCGTCACGTTAAAAGAAAAAAATTGATTTTAAATTATAAAGAAAAAAAAAGTATCAGTATTCCTAATTTCTTTCCAAACTGGTTTATGAATAAATTTACAATAAAATTTTTGAATTTTTTATACTTCTATATTTCTTCTAAAAGCATTGGAGAAATTTCTATTGACAAATATTTTTATCCTTTGGATAGGGTTAAAAATTGGAATGTGGTTTATGGTAATAAAGGGTTTATAACTTATCAGTTTATAATTCCTTACAAAAACTCATATAAAATCATTAAAAATATACTCAGTATAATAAATAGAAACAAAGTATATTCATTTATATCTGTGATTAAGTCTATGAAAAAAAATGATAAATATCTTTCATTTGGAAAAAAAGGTTTCACTTTAGTATTCGATTTTCCAATTTATAAGAATATTCATAAAGTGTTAGATGAAATAGATAAAATTGTAAAATCCAATTATGGAGATATATATTTAACGAAAGACTCGCGAATAAGTAAAAAAAATTTTAAACAAATTAATAAAAAATTCTACAGTTCTACTTTTAAAAATTTACGAAAAAAAGAGGGTCTCTTTTTTAA
>CAJWKX010000078.1 GCA_913043015.1 uncultured Candidatus Pelagibacter sp.
AAAATTGTGATTTATGCAAATCATTTTTTGAGAGCAATACATCCTGCAATAAAAAAAGTTGCAAAATCAATTTTAATGAATCAAAGATCCTTTGAGACAGAAAAATATATTGGTTCAATTCAAGAAATTTTAACTCTCATAAAATGATTTTACTTAAGGATTTATTAAATAATTTAAAAAAAAATAACATTTCTTTTTTTACTGGTGTTCCTGATAGTATCCTTAAGGATTTTTGTAATTATTTAACTAAATTACCAAAAAAAAAGCATATTATTGCAGTAAACGAAGGCTCAGCAATTTCCTTAGGGATTGGCTATTATTTATCAAAAAAAAAAATTGCATGTGTTTATTTGCAAAATGCAGGTTTAAGTAATGCAATAAATCCGTTGATTTCTATTGCTCATAAAAAAATATATTCAATTCCATTATTGCTAATAATTGGCTGGAGAGGATCACCCAAAAGAAATGATGAACCTCAACATATTTTAAAAGGTAAGATTACAAAAAATTTACTAAAATTATTGAATATTCGTTTTTGTATTTTGAGAAAAAAAAAAGACCTTATTAAAATGAATAGACTTATTAAATTTTCTAAACGTACCAAAAATACTGTAGCATGTTTAATTGAAAAAGATATTTTAAAAGACCAAAAAAAATTAATCAATAAAGCCAAAGTCCAATTTTTGCCATTTAGAAGGGATTTAATTTTAGAACTTTTAAAACAAATTTCTAAAAATACAAAAATAATATCTACGACTGGATATACTTCTCGAGAACTTATGCAAATAAGAAGTGAAAATAATTTATCTAATGGCAAAGATTTTTATATGGTGGGAGGAATGGGTCATAGCTCAATGGTAAGCTTAGGCTATTCTTTAAAATCAAAAAAACAAATTATTTGCCTGGATGGCGATGGTTCTTTGTTAATGCATATGGGATCATTAAGAACTATTGGATTTTTTGGCAACACAAACTTCAAGCATATTTTGCTAAATAATAATTCACATGAATCCGTTGGTGGTCAAACCACTAATGCCAACAAAATAAATTTTAATAATTTAACTAAAAGTTTAGGATATAAAAATTTTTTTAAAATCTCAAAAGTAAAAAAAATTAAATTTATAATTAAAAAATTTCTAAAATGTAAAGGACCTAGTTTTTTGGAAGTAAAGATTTCAGAAGGTACGATCAATAATTTACCTCGACCAAAAAATCTTATCAAAATTAAAAAACAGTTTATGAGTTAATTTATGGCTAATATAGATTTTTCAGCAACCAGTGATTTAGAAAACCTGATTTCACAAACGAAATTTGAAAGAATTTTTTTTTTATGTGGAAAAAAATCATATTTTTTATCTGGAGCAAATCAAACTTTCAAAAAAATTTTGAAAAAAAAAATAACAAAGTTTTATTTCAAAAGTTCTTCGTTTCCTGAGATAGTTGAGCTAAAAAAGATAATTATTTCTTTGAAAAAATTTTCACCAGATTTAATTATTGCTGTGGGCGGAGGAACAGTTATTGACTATGCCAAAATTGCTAACTCTATTGATGTAGAAAAAAATTTAGAAAAAAAAATTATAAACAATTCTTATACTTTAAAACATAAATTAGCCAAATTAATTGCTATTCCTACTACAGCTGGCTCTGGAGCGGAAGTGACAGCTAACGCAGTAATATACATAAATAAAATAAAGTATTCTGTAGAAAGTGAATTAATTAAGCCTGATTATTTTTTTTTAATACCCAAATTTGTAATGGGAGCTCCAAAAAAAATAAAATCTTCTGCTGGTTTTGATGCGATTGCTCAAGCAGTTGAATCACTGATTTCAAAAAAATCAAATTTGAAAAGTGTTACATTTGCAAAAAAATCCCTAAAAATATCGCTTAAGTATTACCTAGATTTTTTATCAAACCCAACAAAAGAAAATTCATTTGCAATGTGCTTAGCTGCAAATTTATCTGGTAAAGCAATAAGCATATCTAAAACAACAGTACCTCATGCTATTTCCTATCCTTTTACATCACATTATAATATTAGCCATGGTCATGCAGTTTCATTGACTTTAGAAAAATTTATGAAATTTAATTATCTGAATTTTAATAAATCTGATTGTAATTTTAATTTAAAAAATAGATATGAAGATATTTTTAGTATTTTTAAAGTTATAGATATTTATGATTTTGAAAACTTTATTATAAATTTAAAAAAAAAAGCTAAGCTTGAAAGCGATTTTGCTAAACTAAAAATAGATTTAAGTAATGATTTTAATAGAATAATCCAGGGTGTAAATCTATTGAGATTAAGAAATAATCCAATAAACTTAAAAAAAAGCGATATCAAAACGATACTTTTAAAAAAATAATTAAATTTAATCAAACTGTGGATCATTCTTCTTATAATATTTTTTGGCCTCCAGTAAATCTTCATGATCATCTATTTCCATACAAAAATCAGTTGTGTACATGGGCATAATATTTATTTTATCTGAAATATTATTAAAGGCATCTTCGCCGTACAGATTTGTTTTATCTTGTTGGATGTAATTATCTATTTCCTTCATCCATATTTTCATAGAAGATTTTGAAAGTTTGTATAACGGATAAGCTATTCTTGCATTTTCATCAAATATATTCACGCCAATTTCTTTAATGAAATTATTATTTCCTATTCTGACCTTAAAGTTATTTTTATTAATCTGAGCTTCTGGGTTTACATACATTATATTGTTGAACTTAGAATTGACCATGTCTTTCATTACTTTTGATTCAAAAATTAAATCACCTGTAAGAAAAATCGTATCTTCATTCAAGTGTTCTCGGCAAAGCCACATAGAATAGATACAATTTGTTGTGGCGTATTTTTCATTATTAACGAAAATAAAGTTCATATCTGGATAATTTGATTTGACATAAGTTTCAATCTTTTCTTTAAAGTGGCCTACTGCAATAATTACATCTTTAACTCCATTGTCTCTTAGATTTATAAGTTCAATATCAATAACTTTTTTGTTATCGAAAACTTCTAATAAACACTTATGTTTACTAAGTGTATAAGGTTCTAAACGTGTGCCAGTCCCTGCCGCGAGTATAAATGCAATCATTTGCACATCTAATATAAAATAATCTTTGGTTATTGACTAGTTAATCTCGCTAATCCAAGTTCGTATCAACAAGAACTGTCTCTCCTTCAGCATAATCACATGAATAAAAATAAGAACTTCTGAAGCCAAACGGAATGCTGTCCATATCATTTCAACAGCATTCTGAAAAGAAGCTTTATTTATTCCCAAAGAATATATATGGAGATTCGATAGAGGTAACCATCCGGAATTTCTTAACTAGCTGAAAAGATGGATAAATTTAAAGGAACAGCACCCTTAATCAGGGTAGTTCTGGGATTAAGGTTTAAGAATGTCTTGTCCAAACTCTAAGCAATTCTCTTTTAGGATCAGCCGTATGATCATCAAA
>CAJWKX010000079.1 GCA_913043015.1 uncultured Candidatus Pelagibacter sp.
ATAACAGCTCTAGTGCATTTGCTTAATTGATAGTTAGAAGAAAGGAGTAGTTATGAAAGGTGTAAATCTAAAATGTCTGACTTATTAAAATTCTTAAAAAATTCTTTTGAATTTCCGTTAACTCAATCGCAAATAAATGTTGCTGAAAGCCTTAACGAATTTTTTAAGGGTAAACAAAATTGTTTTATTTTAAAAGGATATGCTGGTACGGGTAAGACAACACTTCTTTACGGCATTTGTCAGTTTTTGGATGAAAACAAAGTTACCTACAAACTGATGGCGCCCACGGGAAGAGCTGCTAAGGTTCTTTCAGACAAAACAATGCATAACGCCTACACGATTCACAAATCAATTTATTCAATGGATCGGCTCGAAGAGTTTAAAGAAACTAAAGATGATGGATCTGAAACGTTTAAATACTCGTTTGGGTTACAAAATAATGATGATCCTACCGATACGGTTTACATTGTTGATGAAGCATCAATGGTATCGGACAAAAAGTCTGAGGGAGAGTTTTTCAGGTTTGGGAGCGGGCAATTGCTAACTGACCTTTTTCGTTATATAAGTTTCACATCACCGAAAATGTCCCGAAAGATTATTTTTGTTGGCGATTCCGCTCAGTTGCCACCTGTTAATATGAACATCTCACCCGCTCTTGACAGCGTGTATATTAAAGAATTTGATTTTAATCTCACTGTAGAGGAAACAGAAATGGTAGATGTCGCAAGACATCATAAAGATAGTGGAATACTGGCAAACGCAACCCAATTAAGAACCCAAATTGCCAACGATCACTTTTACAAAATAAAAATAGAAACTGACTATCCAGAAACTGAGCCTATTGATCATGGCGAAATAGTGAACAAATATTTAGAGTATGCTGATAACGAAAAGGAGAAAATGCCTATAATTATCGCTGCCACGAATAAAAGTGTTCAGCGCTACAATAATGCCGTAAGAGACCGAATTTACACCGGTAAAAGTGAGGTTCAGCCTGGCGATCGTCTTCTGGTAGTCCGTAATAATTATAAATATGATTTGCTTAATGGTGAATTTGGTAAGATCACAGATATTCTTACAGGTACCGAAACTATTCCTTTAACCTTAAAGAAAAAAACTGGTGAGGAAAAGGTAGAACTGATGTTTAAGAGCGTGACAGTTGAAGTTTCAAATATGCATGGTCAAAAAGTTCAGTTTGATTGTAAGATCATTGAGAACCTTCTTGATTCCAGAGAACGTGACCTTACCAGCGATGAACAGCGGGCTCTTTATGTAATGTTCAGGATGAAGATGAAAGAAAAGGGAATTAAACCGAATACAAATGAGTTTAAGGAGGCAATAAAAAACGACCGGTATTTTAATGCATTGCTTATTAAATACGGATATGCGGTGACTTGCCATAAAGCCCAGGGGGGCGAGTGGGATACTACAATTGTTGATTTTTCCACTTCAACTAAGAAATTGAATGGGAGTTATTTCAGATGGTGCTACACGGCCCTAACCAGAAGCAAAAACAAAATGTTTTGTGTTGATGAACCAAAGATTGGTATAGCCGATAGAATAAAGAAAATAAATGGAAATAAAACAGAAAGAACCGTTGTGACGAAGGAAGAAGGAAAAGGGAAAAGTGAAATTGAAGAAAAATTACCAGAACATCTTGTTTTCCAAAATGATTTTCAAAAAGAGCTTTATAGGACTGTTATGTTAAAATTGAAAAATTCTATAACGGTTAACGATATAAAACATAATCAGTACGCTGAAAGGTATGAGTTAGAAACTGCACCTGAAAAGACAACAATTGATTTTATATATAACAGCAAGAGATACATGACCAAAATTAAATTGATTAAAAAAGGTTCCGGTTCGGATGAGATTTGTGAGAATCTTCAAGAATTAACTGCTAGCCCAATTTGTCCAGGCCAGAAAGGGAGCTGGCAAACTAATTTCCCAGAGGGCAAACCTTTTTTATATGATTTTTACCAAGAGATAAAAAATAAAATATCTAAGGCTAATATTAAGATTAGCAACGTTGTCCATCATCAATACCTAGAGTTGTACACCTTTAACAAAGGTAGCGATTTTGCTGTATTCAAATTTCACTACAAAATGAATGGTGAATTTACCTCTTTTGAATCTGACCGGAAAAAGAGCAACTCCGATGATTTAATTAATCTTATTTTAGAAAAGCTATGATTGATATTGAAGAAGAGAGAAAAAAAGCTAGAGATCTGAGAAAGTCTCGTCAGTATGGTGAGGCTAGAGAAATATTTCAGAAACTCTGGGAAGAAACAAATGATAAGTGGGACGGTTGGGGTTTGGCACTTTGTTGTAACCAAGTTAAAGATTTTGATGCGGCCTATGAGACATCAAAATCTGTGCTGGAAATTGATCCAGAATTTCAGTATATAAAACAGCAACTTACAAGGTCAGTATTACAGAAAATGAAGGATTATGACAATAAAGGAATGTGGGACGCTATAATCAAAATATCTGATAACCTAGTCGCAAATGAACTAAGCACAGAAGATATAATTCTTAATAAGAATGGAAAAAATATTACCCTCCCCTCCGATCGTAAAACTTGGTACCAGAAAAAATCAAAGGCACTTGAGAAACTGAAAAGATGGGACGACTGTCTTGAATTAACTAGAAAAGCTCTTAACGACTTCCCCCATGAGATATGGTTAAAACGCCGTAAGGCAATAAGCATAGGTAAAACCGGTGATGTTGAGAAAGCTATTGAGGATTTGAAGGAAATATCTTTACAAAAAACGGACTGGTTCATACACAGGGATATTGCTGTGTTTTATGCACACAATGAAGATTATGAGAAAGCATTAGATTATATTATAGATGGATGTCTTGTATCTATCAATCAACCAGACCCTGGTTTTAGATGGGAATTATATTATGATGCAGCTTTATATCTACAGAAAAAAGGCAATATACAAATGTCTGTAAAACATTTATTATTATCATACTCATTACGGGACAATGAAGGTTGGAAAACTCCACAAGATATTTCAGCTTTAGCTAATGAAATTGGTTTATCACTTGAAAGCATTGAAGACACAAAAGCACTGACTAAAGAATTAAGGTCTTTTTGGGAAAAACATAAGTTTTCAAAACTTCCCAAACATACGGGTAAGATAAAGACAATGCTACCAAATGGAAAAGCAGGCTTTATCACATCTGAAAATGGAAAAGATTTCTATTTTAAAATTTTCTCATTTAATGGCAACAGAAAAAGAATAGTATCTGGTTTGGGTGTCGAATTTTTTGTGCAGGAATCTTTCGATCGAGTAAAAAACGAGAAAGCTTTTCAAGCTGTTAACATTACACCAAAAAAAGATGCATAAATTAAAATTACTCTCAAACCCTCACTCCACCGGACGACTAAACTTGTGCGGTGAATTTGTATAATTAGATATGACAGCGGCTCTCTGTTTAGACTGTGGTGAAAT
>CAJWKX010000080.1 GCA_913043015.1 uncultured Candidatus Pelagibacter sp.
GGTTCTCCTGTTAAAAGCATCTTCATCATTCTTTTTCTATTTACTTTTCTGCTAACTGCAACCATGGGAGTGCTACAAAACAGTCCAATATTTACACCTGGAGTAGCAAACATTGCATCGTTTGTACTGTAAGCTAAATCACAACTTGCTACTAATTGACAACCAGCAGCAAATGCAGAACCATGTACTTTTGCTATAACTATTTTTTGACCATTAACAATTTCTAACATTACTTCAGAACAAAGATTGAAAAGTTTTTGATAGTTTTTTCTATTTTTTAATTGTTTTAATTCTTTTAAATTATGACCGCTTGAAAATCCTTTACCCGCTCCTTCTATAATAATTACTTTAGTAATTTTATCTTTATTAAGAGTTTTAATTGCAAGAAGTAAAGATTTTAAAGTTTTAATAGATAAAGAGTTATAAGTTGTAGGATCATTTAAAATAATTGATTTAATTCCCAGAGTCCTGACTTTAACTAGAATATTTTGAAAATTAATCATTTAATCTATACCATGATTTTTTGCCAAGAATACTATTAAAAATACCCAATATTCTCATTTGATATATCTTCTTCTTGTGATTATTAAAAGTAATAAGATTAATTAAAAATTTTATTATTGCAGAAAATAAATTTAATGAAATTTTTAAAAATGCCATAAAAAATCCATAATGTTTTTTATTGAAATAAAATTTTGACCACATCCAATGCCAATTTCTTAAATATTCCATATCTTGAGAATAATTATTATCTGAAGATGAAGCTCCTAAATGTTCAATGACTGAACTTTTGATTATATATATATTTTCATTATTTTGTTTTGCTTTTAAACATAAATCAGTATTTTCTAAATATAGAAAAAAATTTTCATCAAAATATGTTTTATCTTTAAATTTCTCTCTATTGATTAACATTGAAAATCCATCGACATAATCAACGGAAATAATATTTTCATTAGAGGTATTTCTATTATTTTTTTTAATTTTAAAATTTGGAAATTTTTTATCACTATTTATAGGAGATAATATTGCGAAATCATCAATTGACTTAGAGCAATTGATTAGTTCAATTAAAGTATTTTCTTTAAATTTTACATCTGGGTTAATTATAAAAGCAAATTGGGTTTTACAATTATTTAAACCTTTATTATTTGAAGCTCCCATTCCTTTATTTTCAGATAATATGACCTCAATATTGTCATAATTATACTCTAATTCATTTTTTAAATTAATGTTTTTTGAATTTTCAATAATAATTTTAGACGATTCCTTTGGAAGAGTTTTTAAACAGTTATGAATAATTTTTTCACTATTAAATGTTACTATTATAAACGTAATATTTTCAATTTTTAATTCCATGAAGAATAATAACTATACTTAAAGACACTATTATTGTAAAAAAAATAATGCAAAAATTTTTGGTTACTGGCGGTTTGGGCTTTATTGGAAGTAACTTAATAGATTTACTTTTAAAAAAAAAATTCTATATAATAAACATAGATAAAATTACCTATTCTTCCAATTTTTATAACACAAAGAAATTTACAAAAAATAAAAATTATAAGTTCATTAGATGTGATTTAAATAATAGAAAAAAAATTTTACAAATACTAAAAAAATTTAAACCAAAAGGAATATTTAATCTTGCAGCAGAAACACATGTGGATAGATCAATTGATGGTCCTAAAGCCTTTGTAAAAAGCAATATATTAGGAGTTTTTAATTTATTGGAAGCTTTCAAAATTTATTCAAAAAACAATCATAATGTTCGTTTGATTCATGTTTCAACTGATGAAGTTTATGGTGATGTTTTAAAAGGTAGATCAAAAGAAGATGATCAATATAAACCTAGTTCTCCGTACGCAGCATCAAAAGCTTCATCCGATCATTTGGTTCAATCTTATATAAAGACTTATAAAACACCAGTCATAATTACAAATTGCTCAAATAACTATGGACCTAAACAACATCCAGAAAAATTAATTCCAAAATTAATTTACAACATATTAAACAATAAAACTTTACCTATTTATGGAAAAGGAAAAAATTCTAGAGAGTGGATTTATGTATCAGATCACTGTGATGCTTTATTAAGGATATTCAAAAAAGGGAAAATAGGAAATTTTTATAATATTGGATCGAACTTAAATTTAAATAATCTTATGATTGTTAAAAAACTTTTATCTATCGGAACAAAAAAAGTAAAATTAGGTAAAAATGTTAAAATAAAATTTGTTAAAGATAGACCAGGTCATGATTTAAGATATGCAATTAATAGCAACAAACTGAGAAAAGAATTGAAATGGAATCCTAAAACTAAGATTAACAATGGTTTAGAAAAAACATTTGATTGGTATATAAATAATTCAGAATATTTTTCAAAATTAAATAAAAAAGATATAACTTCTAGACTTGGTAAGAAATAAATTATGATAAAAAAAGGAATTATTTTATCTGGAGGAATGGGCACACGAATGAGCCCTCTAACTAAAGCTGTTAATAAACAACTTCTACCTATCCATGATAAACCGCTAATTTTTTATCCATTATCAATTTTAATGCTTGCAAAAATTAAAGATATTTTAATTATTGTTAATAAAGGTCAACTTGATCAGTATAAAAAACTTTTACCTAATGGAAAAAACTTAGGTATAAAAATTACATATGCTGAACAATCAAAGCCTAGAGGCTTACCTGATGCATTTATTGTAGGAGAAAAATTCATAAAAAAAAATAACGTGGCCTTGATTCTGGGAGATAATTTCTTTTATGGTCAAAATCTATCAAAAACATTGATAGATTCAAGCAAACTAAATAATGGTGCAAAAATCATTTTACATAAAGTTTCTAAGCCAGAGATGTATGGCGTAGCAAAAATAGACAAAAATAACAAACCAGTAAAACTTATTGAAAAACCAAAACGTTATGTTTCTGATTTAGCAGTTACAGGATTATATTTTTTTGATAAAAACGTTGTTAAATATGCAAAAAATCTAAAACCATCTTCTAGAGGTGAAATCGAAATAATTGATTTAATTCTAAAATATAAAAAAATTAAAAAACTTAAAGCTGAAATCCTTGGAAGAGGTAGTGCATGGTTAGACACTGGCTCAATTGAGGATTTCTATAAAACAAGTGCATTTGTGTCTGCGATAGAAAATAGACAAGGTTTTAAAATTGCTTGTCTAGAAGAAATTTCTCTGACAAATAAATGGATAGGAAAAAAAGAAATAACTAATGCAATTAGATTTTATGGTAATTGTGGATATTCAAATTATTTAAAGAAATTAACATAAAATGAAAGTTGCTAAAACAAAATTTAATGGTTTGTTAGTTTTTAAAAAGAAATATTTTACTGATACTAGAGGTTATTTTCTTGAACTTTATAAAAGTAAGATAATAAGAAAAAGATT
>CAJWKX010000081.1 GCA_913043015.1 uncultured Candidatus Pelagibacter sp.
CAGGGAATTTTTTATGAATTGCGTCTGCAAATTTTTTTGCCTCTTCTAAATTTGGGGTTGCAGTTTCACACCATAATAAATCTGAATAAGGTGCATAAGCTAAACCTCTTGAGATTGCTTGCTCAATTCCATGTTTAACATAAAAGAATCCTTCCGGAGATCTTTCTCCTGTTAAAAATGGTTTATCATTTTCATCATGATCATTTGTAATTAATTTTGCAGCATTAGCATCTGTTCTTGCCAAAATAATTAATGGCACATCTGCAATATCAGCTGCAAGTCTTGCTGCCTTTAAATTTTTTATCATAGTGGCAGTAGGAACTAATACCTTTCCACCCATGTGTCCGCATTTTTTTTCACTGGCAAGTTGATCTTCAAAATGAACACCTGCTGCTCCTGCTTTTATAAATTTTTTAGTTAATTCAAAAACATTTAATGGACCACCAAATCCTGCTTCACCGTCTGCTATAATGGGCAACATATAATCAACTTTATCTTTTAATTTCATATCTCCATCTTTAATTTCCATATGTTGAATTTGATCTGCTCTAATTAATGCATTATTCATTGCATCAACTAGTTTTGGAGCACTATCAAAAGGATATAATGATTGATCTGGATACATTTCGCCTGCACTATTTGCATCAGCAGCAACCTGCCATCCACTTAAATATATTGCTTTTAAACCTGCTTTAGCATGCTGAACTGCATGATTTCCTGATAAAGATCCTAATGTATTTATATAAGGTTCAGAATTAAGCAATTTCCATAACTTTGTGGATTGATGTTTGCACATTGAATGTTCAATTTTTATTGATCCTCTTAATCTTTCCACTTCTTCAGAGGTATAATCTCTTTTAATTCCAGAAAATCTTTTTAAATCGTATGACACTTTAGCTTCTGAACTCATATATATCTTTCTAGTATATGTTAATGAAAATCTAAATGAGTGTTATTTATCTTCACTGAATTCGTTAGTGAATTCATTCATTCCGCTTGAACCCCAATCACAATGATCGTCTCTCAAATAAATTCCAGACTGATTATGCTGCCTGTGATCTTCTTTTTGAGTAATCTGAGACTTGTTTTCCTTACTTTTGTTGTTGCTTTTGTCGTCCATGTAAACCTTATAATTTACAAGATTTACTAATTCTAGTAAAATCTCTAAAATGCTTGTAAAACAACTTAATTTCTTGTAAATAATAATTGACAAAATTTACATATTGAAAATATGAGTCAACTAGATTCAAAGATTGGTCCTAAAATAAAGGCTTTTAGAAGACAATTAGGCATTCAAGCCAATAAACTTGCTGAACAATTAAACATCTCTCCAAGTTACTTAAATTTAATTGAAGGTGGGAAAAGAAAGATAGATGGCAATTTACTTCTTAAAGTTTGTCAAGAATTGAAAATTGAACTATCAGATTTAACATCAAAATCTGATCTTAATTTAACAAATAACATTTCCGAACTACTTGATGATAAATTATTCGAGGACTTAGATATTCTTGGCCCAGAAGTTCGAGATTTAGTAAATACCAATCCTAAAATTGCAAGAGCTTTAATAAAACTAGGTGATAACTATAAAAAAAAAGATCATGAAATAATTGATAAAGTAGAGAAAATATCTGGAAAGATGGTGGATAATAGAAAAAATTCTTTTCCAGGTGAAGTAGTTGCGGATTTTATACAAGAAAATAAAAATTATTTTCCGAAACTTGAAGAATTTGCAGAAATAATTTTTGAAAAAATACAAAGCAGCAAAAAAACTAGATACTCATTTTTGTGTGATTTTTTGAAAACTGAATATAAAATTACTGTAAAAGATGTTATTCCAGATGAGGGTAAACCTTTTTCAAAAATATATAATCAAGATAAAAAAGAGCTTTTGTTATCTGATTATGTTTCATTGGAAACAAAAAAACTTTATGCAGCATCTCAAATAGCTCTGGAAGGGGCTGCGAATGAGATAGAAGAATATTTATCAAATTTTTACTTTCCAACTTCAGAGTCAAAAAAATTAACTAAAATTGCTTTATTAAATTATTGTGGTGCTGCTATTTTAATGCCTTACAAATTATTTCATTCTGAGTGTAAAAAAATAAAATATGATTTAGAATTACTTCAAAATATCTTTGCTGCTTCTTTTGAACAAGTGGTTCATAGAGTTACGTGCTTACAAGATCCAAAACTTCCAGGAATTCCTTTTCATATGTTAAGAGTAGATATTGCTGGAAATATATCAAAAAGATTTTCAATGTCTGGTATAGAAATTCCTAGATATGGTGGTGCTTGTCCTAGATGGAATATTTACTCTGCTTTTACAACTCCAGGAAAAATTCAAACAGCAGTAAGTAAAATGTCAAATGGAGAAAAATATGTTTGTATAGCTCGAACAGTTGAAAAAGGCGTTGGAAGATATGGAGAAACAAGAAGTATGTTATCAATCGGTTTGGGTTGTGAAGCTAAATATGCAAAAGATTTTGTTTATACTGAAAACTTAAATATCAATGATAAAAAATCTGAAAGACCAATCGGTGTTTCCTGTAGAACATGTGACCGATTAGATTGCTCTCAAAGAGCATTTCCGCCTCTCCACAAAAAATTTGATGTGGATATTAATTCGAGAGGTGTGTCTGTTTATGTCAGCGACTAAAAGATTAATTTTCTTTTTTTCCTCTTTCTCTAGCAAGAAGTTGAGTTAAAGAATCTACCATCATGTCTGAAGCTTTAAATATTTCGCTAGGTTTGAATTCATTTGAAACATTTTTTTCAGAGTTTGATTTATCTTCTATAATTATCCCTTTGTCTGGAGAATTATCTTTTATATAAATTAGAATTAGCCACTCATCATCCGGTGATTCATCCCATTTAATAAAAATTTCTCCGGTTTCAAATCTTCTATCAATGCATCTAAAGATAGACATATGCCTTGTAATATGTCTTTTGTTAAGTTGAAACACTAAGCTATTTGCACTTCTATAAAAGCTTTCAAGAGCAGTTTCAATTTTTTGTCTTGCTAATGTATACTCTCTCTCTTTTTGAAGTAAAGCTTCTCTATCATCTCCTTCTTGAATTTTTACTCCTAAAGCTTCGACTCTTTCTCTGATTTTTTGATCTCTAATTAATTGATACTTTTCTTTTAACTGATCGATACGTTCTTGAAGTCCTACATAATCTTCCCTTTTTTCCTGTAATGAAATCTTTTCAAGTTTTTCTAATTCTTTTACTTCTCTAATTCTAAATTTTTCTATTTGTTTTTCAATTTTGAGCTCTTGTAAAAATTTTCTTTGTCTCTCTGATTGTTCTTTTCTTAAAAATGCTTGTTCTTGTCTTA
>CAJWKX010000082.1 GCA_913043015.1 uncultured Candidatus Pelagibacter sp.
GAAATATTTGGGTAAAAGTGTTTTTAAAGCTATTAATCTTATTAATAAAACAATTTCAAAAAAACTTAAAAATCAAAATGTTCATAATCAATCTAAAATTGATCATTTAATGATTCAATTAGATGGTTCAAAACAAAAAAATATCTTAGGAGCAAATTCAATTTTAGCAGTTTCAATGGCTGTTAAAAAATTATCTGCAAAAATAAAAAAAATACCTTTATATAAAACTTTTTTAGTTAAAAAAAATTTTAAACTACCTTATCCATTAATGAATATTATCAATGGTGGTATTCATGCTAATAACGGACTTAGAATCCAAGAGTTTATGATTAGACCAGATAGAGCCAAAAGTTTTTCTGAGGCTTTACGAGTATGTTTTGTAATTATTCAAAATTTAAAGAAAATTATAAAAAAAAGGAACCTCTCAACTTCTGTTGGTGATGAAGGTGGATTTGCCCCCATGATAAATAGCAATGAAAATGCCTTAAAACTAATTGTTGAAGCAATAAAAAATTCTGGTTTTGTAAATGGTAAAGATATTTCTATTTGTTTGGATGTTGCAGCAAACGAGCTTTATAAAAATAAGAAATATTCTATTCATTCAAAAAATTTAATTTCAGTGGATAAATCAATCAATAAATATAAAGAATTAATTAAAAAGTATAAAATTAAGTCTATAGAAGATCCATTTGCAGAAAATGATTGGATTTCCTGGAATAAACTTATTAAAAAATTAGACAATAAAATTCAAATTGTAGGTGACGATCTATTTGTAACTAATTTAGAAAGACTAAAAATTGGTTTTTTAAATAATTCTGCAAACTCTATTCTTATAAAATTAAATCAAATTGGTACTGTTACTGAAACATTGGAGGTTATTAAGTTTTCTAAGTTAATAGGTTTTAAGACAGTAATTTCACATAGATCAGGCGATAGTGAGGATACTTTTATAGCCGATCTTGCTGTTGGTACTGATTCAAATCAGATAAAAACAGGATCTTTAGCAAGATCAGAAAGAGTTGCTAAATATAATCAATTATTAAGGATCGAAGAGCAACTGGGAAAATCATCAAAAATGAATAATATAGCTTAATGTTAAGTAAAATTAAAAAAAACAATTTTATACTTATCTCTACTTTCTTTTTTCTCTATTTTTTTTTTAATCTTTTAGACGGTGATAGAGGATTATTTTCGTATTTTGAAAAAAAGCAAATATTACAGGATTTAAAAATTCAAAAAATTGAATTAACTGATAAAATTAATAATTTAGAAATTAAAAATTCACTTTTAACTTACAATCTAGACCTTGATTATATTGAAACTCTTATAAGGCAAAAATTTTTATTTGGTAAAAATGGAGAGACACTCTATATAATTAAAAAAAATGAAAATTAGGCATCCTGAAAAAGTCAATAAACTTATCAATCCTTTAAAGAAAAAACCTGATTGGATTCGATCAAAATTAACAAACAGCCAGGATTTTTTTGTAACAAAAAGTATAGTTAATCAATATAAACTCAACACTGTCTGCCAAGAAGCAAATTGTCCAAACATCACTGAATGCTGGAGTAAAAGACATGCAACTTTTTTAATTATGGGAAATACATGCACTAGATCATGTGCCTTTTGTGATGTGATAACTGGTAAACCAAAACAGCTTGATCCACTTGAACCATTAAAAATTTCTTCAGCAGTAAAAAAATTGAATTTAAAACATACGGTAATTACTTCAGTTGATAGAGATGATCTTGAAGATGGTGGAGCTAATCATTTTTATGAAGTAATTACAGAAATAAAAAAAAATAATTCTGAAACAACTATAGAAGTTTTAACACCAGATTTTTTGAGAAAAGGAGACTCTTACAAAAAAGTTATAGAAGCAAAACCAGATGTTTTTAATCATAATATAGAAACTGTCCCAAGCCTTTATTTAAAAGTTAGACCTGGATCTAGATTTTTTTCTTCATTAGAGCTTTTAAAAAATGTAAAAAAGATTGATAAAAATATTTTTACAAAATCAGGTTTAATGGTCGGTTTAGGAGAGAATAAAGATGAAATTTTACAAATTATGGATGATTTAAGATCAGCAGAAGTAGATTTTTTAACAATAGGTCAATATTTACAACCTTCGGTTAAACATTATCCTTTAGATCGATATTATAATCCAGATGAATTTAAGGAATTAGAAATCTTAGCTAAATCAAAAGGTTTTTTACTGGTTTCTTCATCACCTCTAACAAGATCTTCTTATCATGCAGATGAAGATTTTGCTAAACTCCAAGAGAACCGAATAAAACAAACTAATGCCCAAAGCATCAGCTAAAAGATCAATTGAATGTAAAAAAGAGCAGTTAATTGATCTTGTTCTCGATATTGAAAAATATCCAACTTTTATTCCTTACTGTTTAGATTCAAAAGTTCATGAAAAAAAAGAACAAGACAGTTTATTGTTAATTGTAGCAGACCTTACAATTGGGAAAGGGTTTTTTAAAGATACTTATAAAAGTGATGTTAGGTATAATAAAAAAAAGGACTCTATATATGTAACTAATCTAGATGGTCCACTAAAACATTTAGAAAATAATTGGTATTTCAAACAAGTGGACGATATTACCGAAGTTTTTTTTGAAGTTGATTTTGAATTAAAAAACAAATTTTTAAATACAGTTATGACAAAATCTTTTCAATATGGTTTGGATAAAATCGCTGATGCTTTTCAAAAAAGAGCAGAGAATTTATTTAAGAATGCTCAAAACTAGATTTAATGCTTTATTAGCCCCAGATCTTTGAATTGAGATTCTTTTTTTGTTTTTAAATAAGTATTTTTTAACCAATGTTTTGTTGCCTTTTTTAATTCCTATAAAAACCAAACCTACTGGTTTTTCTTTAGATCCGCCTCTAGGACCAGCAATTCCTGTAATAGATACAGAAATATTAGTTTTACTAATTTTGTTTAGATTTTTGACCATAGCTAGGCATGTTTCATAACTAACAGCACCATGTTTTATTATGATATTTTTCGAAACTTTAAGAATACTAATTTTAGATTGATTAGAATAAGTAACTAAACCAAGGGTAAAAACTTTTGATGATCCGCTAACAGAAGCAATAGAACTAGAAAGCAAACCTCCAGTACATGATTCTGCAAAAGATATTTTTTGCTTATTCTTTGATAATTTTTTAACAATTTTTTTTGCTAGTAATTTCATTAAAACAGGTAATTTATTCCTAGCATGTAAAATATTAATATTAGCACTACGTATAAACCTGAAAAAACATCATCAAAAATTACACCAAAACTATTTTTAAAATTTTTGTCAAAATAACTTACTGGAAA
>CAJWKX010000083.1 GCA_913043015.1 uncultured Candidatus Pelagibacter sp.
TCTTTTTGATTTAAATCTTTTGATGAATTTTCATTAATCATTATCGATAAGCCCCGCCCCAGCCGCCTTTTGTTTTAACTCTTCGGACTCTTCAACAAATGTATTTTCAGATAATTTGTATAATTCTGACCATTCATTTTCAGAAAAAGAATTATTATTTTCTAAAAATTGTAATTTTATTCTCTTTGATTTTTCAATTATATCACTACTAAGATAATTTGAATAAATTGATTGATTAAAATTAAATAAAAACTCTTTATTGTCCATTTTTAAAAATATTCTTTTTCCAATTATTTCAGATGTTCTACTGATAAAAGGTATAAATATTAGAGGAAAGGCTACATTATTAATCTCCAATTCAATAAATTCTGAAATAGTTGAAGATTGATCAAAAAAATTAACACCAACAGCTATAGGACAGTAATAATCCTTAGATGTATTCGATCGTGAAATTGCTTTAATATCTTCAAATTTATTGTTTTTATAAATTTTGTAATATTGATTGATATTTTTTATTCCTGGCAAGCCAAACATTTCAAGCAAACGAACATTTTTACCCATTTCTTCAGCTATCCCCCAAGAAAATCCTATTGCTCTGGTAGCCCTTTTAACTGTTGTATCTATCTCATTAAAAGTTATCATTAATTTAAAGAATTATATATCCAATAATTATCAAATAATTTTAGTTCTCTAGGTAATGGTGCGCCCTGGAACATATTAATTCTCAACCATTTGTCAGATTTTGGATCAAATTTAACTGCACCAAAAAAAGATAATTTTAATCTTAACATGTCTATTGGTATTAATTTAGATCCAATAGTATTGTCTTGAATTTCTGCATAAGGAAATTCTTCAATAATAAATGCTCTTCTGACAACATGTCTTAAATGATTATTTTCAGTTAAAAATTTTCCAATTTTTAAATTATTTTTTTTTGTAAAAATAGACTCATAAAGTTTTTTAATATCTCTCGCAATTGCCAAAGGCTGCTCTAAATCTGATCCTTGTTCAGAATATCTATCTGCTATTCTTGGTTCCCCTTTATTTTTGGAAATAAACCAAAAATTTTGATTGTTTTCTTTTTTTGCAAAATCTATTTTGAGTATTTCTGAATAATTTTTTTCAATGATATTTCTTAATTCTTCTATAGTTCTATTTACTGGAATATTAAAATAATTATCTTCCTCAGAACTCATTTTACCAATTAAAGAATCAATAATTTTATCATATGGCTCCATCATCATTGAAACTACATACTCAATACATTCATCATTTAAATTTTCTTCTACCCAATTGTAAATTTGGTTAAATGGAAAAGAACTTTCAAAATTAAAATCATCTTCAAGAAATTTAATAAATTTTTCAAGGTCAGTAGTTAAGCTTTTTATTTTTCTATTTTGAAAATCACTATTTGTATGCCAATTGGTTACATTTTTTAGTGATCTAATTAGGCAATTATGAAAAATATCAATTTCCGTTTTTGATACTTTTTCAATTTCTCTTATTTTTTTTAATGCTGTTTCTCTTGCTAATATCCAATTATTTAAAAGTGTTGGATGATTAATAATAAACGGAGCCAATCCTAAACCGGTAGAATTTCCAATTCCAAGATTTCTACAAAATTCCACATCAAGCTCTACAGCTAATTTAGGATCTTTATGTTTGGCTATATGGTTTACCTGATCGAAAGTAAATTGCCTTACTAAGTAAACTAACATCATTTCTAATCTAAATGGTCCATATATTTCCTCTCTATTTTTTATTCTAAATCTATCAGCTAAACCAAATTTTCCCGATCCATAAACGGCGGTAGTTCTATACAAATAGCCTACTTTTGATAAAGTATCGATGTCTGGCTGCTTGCCATTTGAAAGACTTTTAACAACATGTTCAAATATTCTTACTGATTTATTTGCTCTTGCAAGAGATAATTCTTTATATGACAATCTTCCCTCTTCCTGTTTTGGAACGTTAATAGACAATCTATCTAAGTCCTGCTTTGATGGTATTCCATCATGAAGAACAAATGTAGCATCCCATTTTATGGCAATTACTCTATCTGATCTTTCATTTTCGCTTAATTCATTAGCAAAACAAATTAGTGAATAAGTTCTATTATTTTTTGAAAATGAATATATTGCTCTTCCATATCCTTTTTCATTTAATTCAAATAAATCTCTATTGTATTCCCAATCTTTAAACTCATTTAAAAATGTCCTTAAAAAAGATAATTTTGATTGATGAAATGAACCAAGTTTAGATAGCTTCATCAAATCTTTTGGATCTCTTAATTTTACTTCCATTAATTAATACCTTTGTAAAAATTAAACCAATTATTGCCTAATATGCCATTTACCTCTTCTGTACTAAAACCAATAATTTTTAAACCATTCTCTAAATTGCTAAATCCTCTTGCATCAACAAACCAATTGGGTTGATTGGGAAAGCCAGGTTTGTCCTTGCTACCTTCTCCATAATTTTTTGTTTTCGTCCATGTTCCATTTCTCATCCATTCAACTACACTATCAGGTTGATTAAGACACAAATCTGAACCTATGCCTATATTATTTACCCCCATTACATCGGCTGTTCTAGCTACCATTTCACAAAAGCTCTCTAGCTTACATTCTGAACCATTTTTTAAGTGATGTGCATACAAAGATAAACCAAGCATACCTCCATTTTGAGATAATACTTTAAGAAGAGTGTCTGATTTATTTCTATTAGCCTCATACCAAAATGAAGGGTTGGCATGAGTAATTGCAATTGGTTTTTCACTAATTTCAATTGCATCCAATGTGCTTTTTTCAGCAGAATGAGACATATCAATAACTATCCCAACTCTGTTCATTTCTTTAATTGCTTCTCTTCCAAAGTTTGTAACTCCACTATCAATTTTTTCATAACAACCAGTAGCTAATAGTGATTGATTGTTGTAGGTAAGTTGCATAAATCTACATCCATGCTCGTGAACTTTTTCTATAAGATTTATGTCATCTTCTATTGGAGAGCAGTTTTGAAAACCAAAAAAAATTGCAGTCTTATTTTCAGATTTAGATTTAATAATATCATTAAAATCCTTTCCTAAAAAAATTAAATCAGAATTATTTTTAAATAATTCTTTCCATTCATTCAGTCTTACTAATAATTCTTTATAATCTTCATGATATGCAATTGTAACGTGAACAGCATCAAGTTCTGCCTCTCTATTAATTTCAAATATTTCTCTAGACCATTTGCAATATTGAAGATTATCAATTCGATAATTCATATAAATTTTTTATTATATTTGAT
>CAJWKX010000084.1 GCA_913043015.1 uncultured Candidatus Pelagibacter sp.
ACTATTATCGAACTTAAAAATTGAAGAGACTATTTCAGGAGGATCAGTTGCAAATTCTATTGTAGGTCTTTCACAGCTTGGAAATAAAGTTGGTTTTATAGGTAAAGTTAATGAAGATGACTTAGGTAATAAGTATGAAGAAGGTCTTAAAAAAGAAAAAGTTGAGTATTTCTATTTCAAAAAAAAAGAAGAATTGCCAACTGGTACTTGTCTAATATTAATTACTCCTGACTCTGAAAGAACAATGTGTACCTTTCTAGGTACTGCAGGGAAAATAAACGAAAATGATGTTGACGTAAATGCTATTAAAAACAGTGGAATAACATTTTTAGAAGGATATTTATGGGATGAGGGCAATCCAAAGAAAGCTTTCGATAAAGCAATTCAAAATTCAAATAAAGTAGCAATGTCGTTATCAGATCAATTTTGCGTGGAAAGACATAAGCCTCATTTTTTAGATTTAGTTAAAAAAAAATTAGATATTACGTTTACGAATGAACAAGAAATTTTTTCTTTAATTAAAGCAAAAAATTTTGATGAAGTAATTTCGTTTGGAAAACAACTTGGAAGACTAATTGTTATAACTCGTGGAGAAAAAGGAAGTATAGCAATGCAAAAAGATGAAGTGGTTGAATGTGACATCCAGAAAAATTTAAAAATTGCAGATCTTACTGGTGCTGGAGACCTTTTTGCAGCAGGCTTTTTGCATGGTTATATTAATAATTTATCAATAAGAGAAAGTCTTGAAAAAGGCACGGAAATGTCTTCAAAAGTAATTCAGAAAATTGGAGCAAGACTTTAATTTTATTTTTTCTTTCTTTTAAAACTGCCTTTGCCTTTTTTTGGTTTTATAACTCTTGGTTTATATTTTTTGGACATTAAATCTTTTGCAATAAAATTTCTTTTTTTCATAGAATTTTATAGCCCTTTTTTACACTAATTATGAAATTTTCATCTTTGAAAATTTTATTAATTTTTTTTCTTAATCTATAAATATGAGTTTCTACAGTATGCGTTTCTAATTTTGAGTTATGACTCCATACCTCTTTTTGCAGATTTTCTATTGATTGGCTTTTCTTTGAATTTTTTAAAAATAGTATAATTTCAACCTCTCTCTCTGTTAATTTTAGTTTTTTATCTTTTTTAAATATTTCCCTAGAATTAACATCTAATTTATATTGACCTATCCAAACTTTTGATTGTTCATTATATTTTTGCTTTAATAAAGCGATATTAATTTTCTCTACAATCTCATTAATTTTAAAAGGAAATTTATCCATTATTAACTGATTATTTTGGTTTTTAATTTTATTTTGTGAATTAGTTAAAATTAAATAATTTCCATAAATAGTTTCATTTATTTTTGAAAGATCTTGTTCTTGAGTAAAATTAAATAATTCGAATTTAAAGTTTTCTTTTATTTCATTTAAAATATTAAATAAAACTGGTAAATTATAAATTACAAGACTTTGTTTAATCATATTTCTTTAAGTTATGATAATTACACTTAAAAATAAAGACACCTTAATTGTTGATGATTTTAGGTTTAAATGTTGCATTGGTAAAGGTGGTTTTGCAAAAGATAAGTATGAAGGAGATAATTCAACACCAATAGGAAAATTTGAAATTGGTACACTTTTTTGGAGACCTGATAGAGTTAATAAACCAAAAACTAAGTTGTCGTGTAAAAAAATAAACAAAAAAATGGGCTGGTGCACAGATATAAGAAGTAATTATTATAATAAAGAAATTAAAATAAATAAAAAAATTATTCATGAAAAGTTATATAGAAAAGACTATAAATATAACTACTTTATTCTATTAAAATATAACTACAAAAAACCAGTTAAAGGTAAGGGTAGTGCAATTTTTATTCATTTAACAGAAAATTATAAAGGGACTGCTGGATGTATTGCGTTATCAAAAAAAGATTTTTTAATACTTGCAAAATTAATAGACAATAAAACCCTAATAAAAATTTCTTAAGATCTTTCTCCAAAAATCTTAGATCCGATGCGCAAGAAAGTAGACTTAAATTCTAATGCTTTCAGGAAATCTCCTGACATACCCATGCTAATTTCTTTTAAATCAGTGCTTTGATTTAATTCATTCAATTCTTTAAAATATAGCATAGAATCTTCTCCTTCGGGTGGTAAGCACATTGTTCCAACAACATCTAAATCTAATTCTTTGCAACTAGAATAAAAATCATTTAAATCACTTTTTATTATTCCTGATTTTTGTACTTCGTTTCCTAAATTAATTTGTATAAAAATTTTTGGTTTTTTATTGTGTTTTTTTTGTTCTTCAGAAATTTTTTTTGCAAGTTTTAAGTTATCTACAGAATGTATGTAATCAAAAAGTTTTATAGCATATTTTACCTTGTTAGTTTGAAGTGTGCCAACCATGTGTAAAATTAGATTTTTATTCTTTAATTTAATATTAGGCCATTTTTCTACTGCTTCTTGGACTTTATTTTCACCAAAATGTTTGTGTCCATATTTAACAAGATGTGAGATATGATCCATTTTAAAAGTTTTTGAAATGGCTATTATTTCGGGTTGATAATCTTTATAATTTAATTCATTAATTTTAGATTGAATTTCTTTTTGAATTTTAATTAAATTTTGAACGGTTTTATGCATATGCATTCTTTAAAAAAATACTACTTTATCAATAAATTTGATCCAGATCATATTAAAAAATTAGATAAGAATATTTCAATAATTTACAGAAATTACTCAATAAAAACTGACGAAAAATTAATATTAAAGATAAAAAAAATATGTAAAAAAAATAGAAGAAAATTTTTTATATCAAATAATTTTAAATTAGCTCTAAAACTAAATTTAGATGGTGTATATTTACCTTCATTTAACAAGAATTTGAGGTCAAATTGTTATACTTTAAAAAAAAGTTTCCAAATAATAGGTTCTGCCCACAATTTAAAGGAAATGCTTGAGAAAAAATATCAAGGAGTTAAAGAAATTTTTATTTCCTCATTGTTCAAGAAAAATGAAAATTTTTTAGGTCTGAACAAATTCAAAGTTCTATCAAGGCAGAGCAAAATAAATATAATTGCCTTGGGCGGCATAAGTAAAAACAATTTTAATAAGCTGAGACTTCTTAATATTTTAGGCTTTGCAGGAATTTCTTACTTTAAGAAATAAAAAAAAAGGCCCCTATAAAATTAAGGGGCCTTTAAATTTTGTGCTATGCTTCTAAATTAGAATGCAAATGCAACTGATA
>CAJWKX010000085.1 GCA_913043015.1 uncultured Candidatus Pelagibacter sp.
TTTTGATAAACTAACAACCCTCCATTTTTTTTTAAGACAGCATTTTATTAGATGATCGCCTATAAAACCATTTCCACCTAGAATTAATATTTTATACATAACAATAGCATATGATATTTATTTTGTGAGAAGTTTTGATTTTTCAAATTGATAATTTTTAGACTCTTCCGCCCGTAACATAAATAATTTCACCATTAACATAGCTAGAATCTTCAGAACATAAAAAAACTACAACGTTTGAAACTTCATCAGCTTTTCCTATTCTTCCAGCTGGAGTGGATTTGATAATCTTGTTAATCCTTTCTTTTGATGATAATCTTTTTTGGAAAGATGTGTCTATCGCACTAGGTGCAACACAGTTCACTCTGATATTTTTCAATTCTTTGGCTAAACCAATTGTTAGCGTATGTAGGGCAGATTTCGCAACACCATAATGTAAAGAGTCACCTTGTCCACCATTTTTACCAGCTGTAGATCCAATGTTTATTATAGAATATATTTTTTTTTTACCAAAAATTTTTAAAAGATTTTTAGAAAATCTAACTGCTGAAAACAAATTTATCTCTATATTATCTAACCATAATTTTTCATTAGATTTTAAAAATGAAGATCTTTTAATTGCGTCTCCAATATTATTAATCAAAAAATTGATTTGTTTGTAATTTTTTTTAGTTTTTTTTAAAAAAATTTTTATATCCTTATCCTTTAATGAGGGCAATCTTAGTCCAGTTATTTGACCTGATCCTTCAAAATTTAGATTTTGCAGAGATTTAACTTTAGAGGTGTTTTTTCTATAAGAAAAAATAACTTTAGCTCCAAGTTCAGCAAATTTTATACAAATACTTCTGCCTATTCCTCTGCTACCACCTGTGACGAGAACTGCTTTTTTGTTGAATATCTTATTTTGCTCAATCATTTTTTTTTAAATAATCGTTTAAATTTTTCAAAAAAATTATTGTAATTAAATACAAAAATATACCTTTATTTTGAAAATTTTCACTTTTATTTGATTGATAATTTATTTCTTGCTGATAATTGGCATTAACACCTCTGAGCAAACATAAAACTAAGCTTAATTTTAATCTCAAAAATTCAGCTGAAGAGAGCTCTGATATGATTTTTTTTTCTTCAAAGTATAAACAATAAAGATTTAAAAACATTGTTCGATAATTATTTATAATATTCTTTTTCCATAATAATTTAAGTTTAAATGAGATCGTCTCTTTCTTTTCTAATTTTTTTAAATTTGGCGAAAAAATAACATACTTGTCATATTCCATCGTGTCATGTGGAAATGTGTAAAAAAATCTGGCTAGAGAAAATAAAGGATCATTTATTTTCCAAGATGAATCTGGGTCAATTAATTTAAAATTACGATATTTTTTATTTGGGAAAATTAAGTTACCTCCATGGTAATTCCAATGACCAATTTTTGATAAAAAGTTTTTTTGAAAATAAAGTTCTTTTACTTTTTTTGAAAATAATATTTTTTTTAAATAATAATTTAAATTATTATATTTTTTTCTGTTTATAATTATTTTACTTTTTTTAACTAGAGCAGAATAAATCTTTTTATTTTTTATTTTTTCAAGTTCATTCATTAAAAATTTATTGGGGTATTTTTCTTTTTTTTGACTTTCAAATCTTTTAAAACTTTTTGTTGATAAAATTAATTCTTTAATCAATATCTTCTTGATATTTTTAATATCTTTTTTTTTCGTTTTTTTAGAATGAATTATTTGTGATAACGTTTTACCATTTATAAACTGTTGTTTGTAATAATCTTTGTTTTTAAAGAAACCACTTTTAAACGTTCCATGATTCAAAATTTTAGGAATTCTTTCTTTGAAAAATAAAGATTGATCATTTAATTTCTTTATTAAATTTAACTCACTGTTTATTTCGTTTGAGTTTCTATTTGAAATTTTAATAATATTTATAGTACCATTTTTTTTTAAATTTTTGAACACCGAGAATTTCTCTGAAGTTTTAAGAACTTTCATTAGCTATTTCCAAAAGCTTGTTCTATTATTATTGAGAAGTATTTGTTCTAGAGCGTTTAATACACTAAAACAATATCCTCTAGTATTGTGAACATATGCTTGAAATATTATTTCTGATACTCGTTGCTTATCGTTTCCATAATTTATATTGAATAAATTGTCATTGAAATGAAAATATTTTTTATTCAAAAGTATCACCGCAGAAGCTTCACTTTTTTCAAACGCTCTGCTCCCTAAAGTAGTTTCAGTAAATTGATATTTTTTTCTATTTTTTAACGAAAGTTTTTTTATACTATTAATTATTAAATTTTTTGTTAGTCTCTTTTTATTTTTTAACGAATATGAAAAAAAGAATCTCGAAATTTGATAGCCTGGAGGCATTATTAAGGTTCTTAAAGAAATCGTATTTATAAGATGCTTAATCGAAAAAAGTTTTTTCATTGACTGACCAACCTGAGAAAAACCTGGTCGCAAGTTATTCCTTGCATCTTGTTCTCGAGGATCAAGACTTTTCGTCCCTAACCTGCCCTGTGGAGTATCCGGATGAACAATGTCTAATTCACATCCTAACATTTTAAAATAATTTACTCTTAAGTTAGCAAACATATCAATTAAGGCTCTTAATTGAGCCTGCCATCCATTTGATTGGCAAGATCCTAGAGCAAATGATTTGTTCTTAAAATTTGAAACTTTATGAGATTTGATGTCAATTATATTGCTTGTTACCCCAAGTAGATTTGGATAAATGGAAGGTAGTTCATTTGACTCGGCAACACCAAAAACGAATTTACTTATTTTTAAAAATCTATTCATTAATTTCTTATTATTAATATGGCTTTTAGAGGTAGCTACAATAGTAGCGTCAAACTTTTTTGAAAAATTTTTTAAATTAAATTTTTTTATATCACCAAAATAAATTTTTATAGGAGAGTTATTTATTAAAATTATTGAC
This sequence comes from uncultured Candidatus Pelagibacter sp., assembly GCA_913043015.1. Taxonomy (GTDB): domain Bacteria; phylum Pseudomonadota; class Alphaproteobacteria; order Pelagibacterales; family Pelagibacteraceae; genus Pelagibacter. The sequence continues at coordinate 2,956 of CAJWKX010000085.1, forward strand.
TTAGATTTTTCAATTTTAATTAAATTAATTAAACTTGGATCGTTTATAATTAGTCTTGTTTTAAGAGATTCCAAATTCTTTTCTAAATCATTGTTGTGTATAGAATTTGTCAAAACAGTGGTAATTCTCAAAGGTCCTTTCTTAAAATTATTAATACTTAAAAGCGTCGATCCAATTTCAGAACCTAGACCAATTAGCAGTATTTTTTTTTGTTTTTTTGAATTCATCTTACCAATTCATATCTGGACTTAGGGAATACCAATCTATCTTTATCTATATTAATTTTATCAA
>CAJWKX010000086.1 GCA_913043015.1 uncultured Candidatus Pelagibacter sp.
ACGTAAAAGTGTGATAACCAGTCAATCTATATGTCAATTGTAGATTGACTTTTTTTGCTATAAACTAATTTTATTATGAATGAATTCCAGGGCATTGTTCAAAATATATTTGATAATTATTCTAAAGATTATGAAGGACCTTTTGGTAGTGACAAACCATCATATAAAGCTTTTTATAAACTTCAGACTTGGTTATCAGAAAATGCACTCCATAATCGAGAAGATTTAAATATTAGATTTAGCGTTGGCAAAGGTAACTGGACGCAAGTTCCTTGGTTTGCAATATTAAATTCCAAAGAAGCTTCTGACACTCGAAATGGATTCTATATAGTTGCTTTGTTTCAACACACAATGGAAGGTTTCTATTTAAGTATAGGTCAAGGCGTGACAGGGCCATATGAAAGATATGGAAATAAGGGCGGAACTGAATATTTGTTAGAAAAAAAAGGTGAAGCAACCAAAGAAATTAATAATCTTGCAGACAGTTCATTTGAAATCAGTTCTTCAGAAAATATTGACCTAAAGGCAACGGGTGGGGTTGGATTAAAGTATGGCCCAGGTATATGCGTACATAAATATTTTTCAAAAAACAATTTGCCCAGTGATAAAGATATTTTGAAGGACATTGATTTTTTAGTTGCCGCGTATGATAAAATCGTTGAAAAGAATATTTCTTCTAATTTAATAAAACGACGTTCCAAAAAAAATTCATGGGTATTATCACCTGGTAGAAATGCAGAATTTTGGGATAATTATAAATCAGAAAATATAATTAATATTGGTTGGAGTAAATTGGGAAATTTATCAAAGTACAACTCAAAGAAAGATATAACTCAAAAAATCAAAGAAGTTTATAGAGAAAATAATGAGTCTGAACCAACCAACCAAGCATTAACGTGTTATGAGTTTGCTAAAGAAATAAATGTTGGGGACTATGTTTACGCCAAACAAGGCTCTTCTAAGTTACTTGGAGTTGGTGAAATAACCAGCGATTATATATATGATAAAACAAAATCTCACCCACATATTAGAAAAGTAAAATGGTTAAACATTAAGGATTTTGACATAAAAGATAAGCTAGGTCATAAAATAGCTTTAAAAACACTAACTAATTTTACTCAATATCCAGATACTGTAAAAAAATTTGAAGAATTTTATTTTGGCGACAAACAAAACATTGTTAAGAGTAAACCAATAGCGACTAATATAGAAAGTTTACTATCTGATACATTTTTTTCCCATAAGAAATTTTTGGATTTGATTTCAAGTTTAGAAGACTACAAAAATATTATTATTCAAGGAGCTCCAGGTGTGGGTAAAACTTTCATTGCAAGAAAAATTGCACAACATTTAACTCAAAATGAAAATAATATTCAAAGTTTAGTTTTACATGAAAATTACTCTTATGAAGAATTTATAATGGGTATCAGGCCTAATAAAGAGGGAAAGTTTTTAATTTCAGGTGGAGTTTTTTACAATTTTTGCCATCGTGCAATTCAAAGTCCAAATAATAAATTTGTTTTATTATTAGATGAAATTAATAGAGCAAATATTTCTAAAATATTTGGTGAACTTTTAGTATTAATTGAAAACGATAAAAGAGGAAAAGAAAATTCAATTAAATTAATTTACAAATCTGATGAAGATTTTTACTTACCCAAAAACCTATATGTAATTGGTTTGATGAATACAGCCGACCGCTCTTTAAAAGTTGTAGACTATGCTTTGAGACGAAGATTTAAATTCTTCACATTTGAACCAGAATTTGAAAATCCAGAATTTAAGAATTTTTTAAAAAGAAATAATGTTAACTCAAACACAGCTGACAAAATTATTAGAAATTTAACAGTGCTTAACCAAAAAATTTCTGATGATAGTTTTGACTTAGGAGCCGGATATTGCATAGGACATAGTTTTTTTTGTCCTCAGGGAAATAAAGAATCTTACGAAAATGATTGGTACGAGGAAATAATAAAAAATCAAATTATACCACTCATTGAAGAATATTATTTTGATAAACCGGATACTATCGAAGAAATCTCAGAGGATTTATTATCGTGAACAATGCTATACCTGTACAAAACGTTTACTATTTATTTCTCTATGCTTGGAATAAATTTCAAGAAGGAAAGTCACTAAATTTAAATCTTGAAGAAAGTCCGGACATTCCAAACTTATTTTCAAATATATTGACCAATTCCGTAAAGAGGTTAATTAAGAGGGGCTTACATAAGGATTATAGAACTATTACAAAAGAATTAAAATATATTAAAGGAAAAATTAATTTTCCTTTAAGTATTAAAAATAATTTTGAAAAAAGTGGAAAAATAGTTTGCGAGTTAGATGAACTATCAATCGACTGCATACCTAATAAAATAATAAAAAGAACTCTTCAATATTTATTAACAAATAAAGAAATCGAGTCTAAAACAAAGCAAAATATAAAACCAATTTTAAAATATTTAGATGATTGCAATCCGACCGAATCGGTTAGTAGTTATTTTGGTCAATTAAGACTTACAAATAATAATTATTACTATAAATTTGCTTTAAATCTTTGTAGTTTGATTAACAAAATACAACTGCCTACCAATGATAAGGGAACATTTCTTTTTAAAGATGTTCTTGAAGATGAGACTATTATGTCAGATATTTTTGAAACATTTCTTAGAAATTTTTATACGATAGAGCAAAATCAATATGAGGTATCGAGAGATAAACTTAAATGGGATATAAGTTCTCAAGGAGGAGACATTGGATTAGTTCCTGTGAATATAACAGATATAACGCTACGAAGTTCAAATAAGACAATAGTAATTGATGCAAAATATTATAAAGACCCTTTGGTTTTATATCGTGGAAAAAAAAAGATAAGACAAGAACATCTAAGGCAAATTACTTCCTATTTGGATAACTTAGAAAAAAGAGGAGGACCCGATTCTACAGCAGAGGGTATGCTTATTTATCCAGAAGTTAAGCACCAACAGAAGCTTCATGAAACTTATACATGGAAAAAACATAAAGTTTCAATTCACAGCATTGACCTAAATCAGCCATGGCAGAAAATTCACCGTGATTTGTTTGGATTAGTAGGATTAATGTAAAAAAAAGATTAATATGAAATTGTATTTTGCCTACGGAAGCAATCTTAATCATGAACGA
>CAJWKX010000087.1 GCA_913043015.1 uncultured Candidatus Pelagibacter sp.
ATTATAAGACTGAAACAACTCCAGTAAAAATAGATATTTCAGGAATAAATACTGATCTAAATGTTTTAGAAAACAGCATGTATGCTCCCAGTCCTCAACGTTCAGTTCCTAAAGAAGAAAAGCTAGAAGGAATAGAAACAATACTTGGAATAAAACATAAATAAAAAATTATTTTTTAATTGTATACCACCACACAAACAACTTGCTTTAAGAGATAGCTTTTTCATAAATATAATTTAATTTTTTTTCAAAATTTAATGCATAAAGTTTATCATTAAATAGAGTTGAAGTTTTTATTTTTTCAATAATTTTATTTTTATTATTTTTTATTTTTTCTGGATTGTTAATTAAATCTATTGCAACACTTTCGTACTGCTCGTAATCATTAGTAATTAAATCATCAAGATTAATAGATTTTAGTATGCTTGAACAAATTCTACTTGCAATTGTTTCGCCTTGCATGGTTAATACTGGCAATCCGCAAAAAATTGAAGTAACACAAGAAGAATGTGCACCAAAAGGAAAAGTATCAAGATATAAATCAGCAAGTCCAAGTCTTGATAGATGATCTTCGTATACTTGAACAGGTTTAGAAAAAATTATTCTATTATTTTCAATAGATTTTGATTCTAGATAATTTGTTAAATTTTTTTTAGCTGGTTCATTTGCAAAATTTAACCACAAATAAGAATTTTTTGTTTTTTTTAAAATATTAGACCATGTATTAAAAATTTTTGGACTAATTTTATAATTTTTATTAAAAGAACAAAGTATAAATGAATCTTTGGGCAGTCCGAAATCCTCTTTTGTAAATTTTGAATTTGGAATACTTATTTTTGGATCGTTAGGCATAAAACAATTTGGTAAAAGCAAAACATTTTCAGAATACTTTTTTTCCAGACTTTCAGGTATAATAGTACGGTCAGATATTATATAATCAATAAATTTGGATCCCATAGTTCCTGGGTAACCCAAGAAACTAATTTGAATTGGAGAACATCTTTTTACAAAAATTTCATATCTATTTGAAGACGTATATCCATTCAAATCTATGGCTATATCTATTTTTAGATCTCTGGATAGTTTTACAATTTCATCATTAGATTTTCCGTATAAATGAAAAAATTTATGAAAATTTTTTTTCATCCTATCTATCATGTTGTCATTTTTTTTTTGACCAAAATAAAAGCCTATTATTTCAAATTTATCTTTATCGTGATTTTCTATTAAAGCAATTAAATGTCTTGAAACTGCATGATTATTGAAATCAGAGGAATAATATCCTACTTTTATTTTATTATCATTTTTAGATTTATCAAAAATTATTTTTTCTATAATTTTATTTTTTTCAATTTTTTTAGAAAAAATTTCAGCAGTTTTTTTTTGTAGATCTATATTATCAAACATAGATAAAACTGACCATGGTGTTGCTGCAAATTTATTTTGAGATATTTTTAACTTAAGTTGATCTAAATATTTGTTTAAACCATTCCATTCACAAATGTTTTGTTTTGCCTGAATTATAAGCCCAGTTAAATGATCATAATTTGAATTAAGTTTTTCTGCTTTTTGAAAATCATTTAAAGCATTTTCAAACAATTTTAATTGCATAAAAACAGCCCCTCTACGAAAATAAAGTTCAAAAATATTAGGCTTGATTTCAATTGCTTTTGTAAAATCTTTTATTGCATCTTCCTTTTTTCCAATTAAATCATTTGTTATTGCTTGATTGCATAAACCTTCAACGTTTAAGGATATGTGCAAAGATTTTTCACAGTCATTTAAGGCATCTTCAAACTTTTTAAATTGTCTATTTAAATAAGCTCTTTTATTATATAAATCATAATTATTAGGATCTATTCTGATTGCTATTTCAACATATTTGAATGCTTGCAAATAATTTTTTTCACTGAAATAGATTATTATTAATAGAAAAATTGTTTTAAATTCTTCAGGATTATTTGACAATATATTTTTGCATAATTTTTTTGATTCTTTAAATTGTTTTTTTTGAAAAAAATTTAATGCTTTTTTATAAATTTCTTCCATTAATTTATTTTGTTGCTATCACATTTAGACTAATTGGCACTCCGTGTAATTTATGTTCACTCGTATCGTTAAATATACCAAGTGATCTTACCTTCTTTATTTCAGAAAAATTTGCATTAGTTAAAAAATCTTCTAGGAATTCAAAATTCCAACCAAAATAATGAAAATCAAAGTCATCAATTTGTCCTCCAAACATAATTCTCATAACTTCAAATTTAACTTTTTTATTCGCCAAAGGTGATAAAAAAAAATGACAAAGTACATCCATATCTGGAACAGAAATATAGAATTTACCATTTTTTTTTAAAACTCTATTTACTTCCTTAAAAGAGTTTAATGCTTTTTTTATCCCAATGTGTTCTACTACATGGCTAGCGTAAATTTCTTCTATACTTTCATCCTTAAACTGACTTAGATCTCTTAAATCTCCAACAAAATCTATATTGGGCCCCTCTTGAATATTTAATAATTTCCACCCTTCTTTTTTTTTTAATCCACCAATATTTAATTTCATATTACATTATAGAACATTAGGTTCTTTTTTTAACACTTTTTTTCATATTTTTTTGCAGTGACTAGAACTTTCTGACCTCATATATTCCCAACTATTATTATTTTTTACTTGATTAGTTTTATTAAAAGGCCTGGGCTTTTGATTTGCAATATCCTGTCGGTTCATCGTATGTTATATATTTATTATTTGCAGGGTCTAATACTTGTTTTGCTCTGATAAAGTTGCCATAATCAATACTAACAAAAAACTTCCGTCGAGTCTTTGCAAGTATTAAGGTTGATTTCGCTGAAAATTTTTAAAATTTTTTCAAAATAACTTCCCTAAACGTCTAGATCTAAGTTTACTAAAGGTCTAACTATTAAGAACCTAATCTCAGAATGGGAAGTGGATTAATAAAAACTTCAAAGTTCAAATTCATTTTAGTATCTCTATTGAACGAGGTCGCAACAGCGACCGAGTCATGTTGACTCAGGACTCAGTTATGTACACAGTTGGCACACAACATTCTTGATTTGTTCTAATTTTTCTGCTTTAATAAATTTAGAAAGTTAGAGTGAATTAATTGTTGAAACTAAACGTAAACGATTGAGGATCTTCG
>CAJWKX010000088.1 GCA_913043015.1 uncultured Candidatus Pelagibacter sp.
ATTTAAAAGGTAAGAATGTATTTGAATTATTATCAACAGGATGTCCATTTAATTTCAATGATTTTAAAAATTCAAAAGGTGCTGTAACTCAAACCTTGGTTAATCACATTGATGTAATTATTCACAATAAAAATATTAATGATTTAAATTTATTTGTTAGAAGATCTTTTTCAAATCACCTATGGTCATGGATGAACGACAGCGCTAGATTTATCTAGCCTTGATTTAAAATAATAGATTATTATAAAAAAATACGATACTGAAAAGATCCAGTTAATTCCTACCCAAGTCCAAAAAAAGGTATCAAAACTTGCGTTAATATATTTAGCTATATAAAATACTACTATTGGATTTACAACATTTCTAAAAAGGTTAGAAATCATAGCATTTTCAGACTTTTTTATAGCCATGAAAAATCCGTTAGAAAGAAAAAAAACTGGATAAGCCGGCAAAACAAATGCTGATATTCTTAGATATCTTTTTCCATACTCTATAACTATGGGATCATTTGAAAAAAAACTTGTAATTATATTTGCTGATAAAAAAACTATTGTAGCTGCAGTAACCATTATAATTAAAGCATATTTTATTGCAGTAAAATAAGTTTCTTTTATTCTATAAATATTATTTGCTCCATAATTTTGAGCAATTATGGATATTATAGCAGTATTAATTCCTAATATTGGAAGAAGAACAACTTGTTCAATTCTAGTACCAACACCATATCCTGCAACAGCATATTCGCCAGATTGTCCAACATATGTAAAAATAATAGCCGATGCTAATGCATAACCACAAATTGACACAGATATAGGCATTGACTGAAAGAAAATATTTTTAAAATATAAAAGTTTAGGTAATAAAAATTCTTTAGTTAAATTTTTAATTCTAATATTTTGCAATACTTTTAATAATATGATTATAAAAGACACTAATTGAGCAATTATTGTTGCTAGACCTATACCTTTTACACCCATAGCTGGAATAAATAAAAAACCAAAAATTAAAATTGGATTTAAAATAATATTAAGAAAAAAAGATATTATTAAAACGTTTCTATAAGTTTTTGTATCACCTTCAGCATGTAACAATGAATTAAGGGCAACTACTAAAATAAAAATTATTGCACCAGCGTATATAATGTTAGTATATTCTAAACCTAAGGAAACAACTTCGTTAGTTGAACCCATTAAAAAAAATACTTTTTCAGAGTAGGTTAAGCCTAAAATAGTAATTAAAATAGAAATTATAATTCCATAATAAATAATGTGTGTAAAATAATTTGATGTTTTATTTTCATCTTTTTCACCTATGCTATTACCAATTAATGAACTTCCAGCGACAGTTACTCCGATGGAAGCTGCTATGATTATAAAATAAATAGGAAATGATTTACTTAATGCTGAAAGTGCTTCTGGTGATATTTTTCCTGCAAAAAATGTGTCAACAACATTATAAAGTGTTTGAAATAAAGTACCTACCATTGCTGGAACAGCAAGATTTCTAACTAACTTTGAAATATTGTCTTTTAATAAATTCATATTTTAAAATTCTTTTTGGAATATATGTTTTTTTCCTAATTTTTTTGCAATGATTATTTGCTTTTGTCTCATTCTAAATCTTTCTTTTTGTGAATTGGTTAACCTATCGTGACAATTTGGACATGAGACACCTTCTTCATATTTTTTTGATTTTTTATCCTTAATTGAAATAGGTTTTCTGCATCCACTACACATTGAAAAACTACCAGTTATTAAACCATGTTTTAAAGAAACCCTATTGTCAAAAACATAGCATTCACCTTTCCATAAGCTCTTATTTTTTTTGACTTTCTTTAAATAATTTATAATGCCACCTTTTAATTGGTAAACATTATTAAAGCCTTTTTTTTCAAGATAAACGCTTGCTTTTTCGCACCTTATTCCACCAGTGCAAAACATTGCTATATCTTTTTTTTTATCTAACTTTTTAAGATATTTTGGAAATTCTCTAAAATTATCAACTTTAGGATTTATAGAACCTTTAAATGTTCCAACATTGTATTCAAATGGTTTTCTAGCATCAATTAAAAAAGTGTTTTTGTTTTTAATTAATTTATTCCATTTTAAAGGTTCCAAATGATTGTCTAGTTTTCTTTTTGAAATTTTTATTCCCATTGGAACAACTTCTTTTTTAATTTTAGCTTTTCCTCTATGAAATGGTTGAAATTTACTCTTAGATAAATTTTGACTATCAAATTTAACAAATTTAAAGGTATTTTTAATTTTTTTCATTGCTAATTCTAAATTTTTTTTCTTAGCAGCTATAGTTCCGTTAATTCCTTCATTAGAAATAATTATAGTTCCTTTGATATTTTTTTTGATAAAAAAAGATTGTAAGGATTTTTTGAATTTTTTAATATTTTTTAATTTTTTAAACTTATAAAATCCTGAAATATAAAACATTATAACTTTCTACAAATGGTTAAACCATCGCCTACCGGAATGATTAAATTTTCTACTCTTTTATCACTATTAACATAAGAATTAAATTCTCTAATACCTACAGTTAATTTATCTTGTTTTGTTTTATCTGTAACTTCACCGTGCCATAAAACATTATCAATTATAATTAAACCATCCTTATCAATTAAATCTAAAGATTGATTATAATAATTTTTATTATTTTCTTTGTCAGCATCGATGAAAACAAAATCAAATTTCTGTTTACTATCTTTTAAATCTTTTAAACTTTCTAATGCAGGTTTTATGATTGTGTTAATTTTATTTTCTTGAGCAGCCTTTCTAAAAAAATTAACTGCAATTTCGTTAGTTTTTTGATTTTTATCTAATGTTACTATTGATCCATCATCTGGTAGGGCTAATGACATTGTCAGTGTACTTAAACCAGTAAAAGTTCCAATTTCTAAAATTTTTTTTATTTTAGAAGTTTTAACTAATAAGTGTAAAAAATGACATTGAGAAATCGAAATTTGCATTCTTTTTATATCTCCTAAGCTTTCATTATATGAAATTATTTCTTTTTGAATTGGATTTAGCTTTATTGAATGATTGTTAATATATTCTTCAATTTCTTTATTAACACTAAGATTTGAACCCATTCTATTTAAGTTTCTTT
>CAJWKX010000089.1 GCA_913043015.1 uncultured Candidatus Pelagibacter sp.
ATGAAACCAGTTAAATTTCATTCCGTATCAATTCCAAATGCAAGCTTTCAAGAGCTTCATATAATTAGAAAATTACTACCTTTTAAGGCGTCTATTCCACAGACAATTCAATACATTACTAAACTCGGGCTACAACACATCAACAAAGAACTTTCAAACAATGATAACACCACAAGAATACCTAAATAAAAAATTTCCCATAATTCCATGCAACGGAAAAATTCCTAAAATTAAAGCATGGCAAAAAACTAACTTCACCATCAACGACTTTCATAATGGAGATAATATAGGTTTAAAATTAGCTGAAATTACAGATCTTGATATTGATAATAAAATAGCACATAAATTTATCAGAAAATATATATCACCATCCAGCGCAACCTTCGGAAGAAAATCAAATCCAAATAGCCACATATTATTTAAAGGATCTAGCAAACATAAAAAATTTTTTTTGCCTGAATGTTTTGAGAAATGGTTTAAGAAATTTCCGCACGGTGCAACTCTAATAGAATGCAGATCAGGTATAGACAAACAATCAATAGTACCTGGTTCAAAAATAAACGGTGAAGATGTTAAGTGGAATATTTATGAAGGTTTATCTCCATATCCTGGAAATATATTTTTAGATGTAAGTAAGGTTGCGCTAGCGACAGCACTATCAATTCTTTATCCTGCTAAAGGCAACCGCGCTGATTGGTGTTATGCCATAGCTTGTATTTTAGCCGTTCACACTAAATTAACAGATGAAGATATAGATAATTTTATTTTAGATCTTGCAGAAAATTCAGGTGATGAAGAAGTCAGAGAAAGAATTGGAAAAGGAACCCACGCAAGAAAACAAATAGTTAATGGTGGAAGATTAATGATGTTTAATACAATGAAGAATATTCTTGGATTAGATAATGCGCTTGGTCTTTATAACATCTTTTCATGGATAGGAATTAAACCACCAAATGCAAAACTAGAGGAGTTGAAAGAGAGAACTCTTTTTATTTCAGATAGCTCTTCTGTATACGACACTAAAAATGGAATTGAAAAAAAGAAAACGGATTTCAATGATGCTAATCTATTTTATTTTCCAGGTGGAAGAAAGGCAGATCTAGCTTTTCAAAGTTTAATGAAAGATGCAGAATTCCAAGAAAGAATTGTAATAGGCCGCGCTGTTTTACCTGGACATGATTATCCAATAGCAGAAATTGGAAAAGATCACTTCTATTTAAAAGCAGGAAAATATTTAAATCTATATCCAGGTCCACCCATAGAACCAGTTGAGGGTGATGTCTCCGATTGGGTGGATACTTATAAAAAGATTTATGGTGAAAAAGATTATGAAATGGTGGAGCAATATCTTGCAGCTATGATTCAAAAAATCTTTAAATATAAACTAGATATTACTGAAGCAGAGAACAAGGAAATCGGGCCAATGAAAATTCAATGGGGAATACTAAATGTTGGTCCCGAAGGTACTGCTAAAAAAGCGATAGGCGTTACACTTCAAAGAATTATAGGGAGAGAATATGTTGATGCCAACGCCACCTATGATGAAATGATAGGAAGTCATTCAGAAGTTATTTATAACAAGCTTTTTATCTGTATTAATGAGGTTGTCACAACTGGATCTATAGAAACAAAGGTTCAAATCAGCAATAAATTAAAGCCGTTCTGGACAGATGAAGATAGTAAGATCAACCCGAAACATATCAGACCTTTTAGATACTGGAATAATTGTAATGGTATTTGTTTCAGTAACGAAAAAGATTGCCTGCATGTAGTAGGTTCGAGAAGATATGCTGTAATAAATCAATTTGAAAGACTGAATCCCACAATCTTAAATGAAATGGAGAAGGATGGAACTTTTAAAAAGTTATATGATTTTATTTTATCAGACAATATAAAACATTTATTTCATTACCTTTTGTATGAGGTCAAAGTAAAAGACTGGAAACTTCATAATGGCGGAAGAGCACCAATTACGGATGCGCTGGTTGTTATGCAGGAAGAAAATCTACATCCAACAGTTCAGAAATTAAGTAGAGCTTTTAAAGAAAATCTTCCACCGTTCGATAATTACTTCCCAGGATATATTGTACTAGATGATCTTTTAGAATTTATTAGGGAAAAATGGAAAACACAGATTAATGAAAAGTATGTAAAAGATTGGTTGCGCCTGCACGGGTTAAAATGGCACAACGGGAAGCTTACAAGACAAATGCTTATACCTGCAACAGGGGGAAGACCTAGAGCATGGCTACTCAAAGATAATAATATTTTGAGAGATTTATCGGAAACAGAGCTTGGTACATTCACAGATAAAGGATGGGCCGACAATATAACCGATAAACTAAATTACAGTTTTAATACGGACAACAAAGGAAGAGAAAAATTATTCAAACATATATTTAAAATAGCAGTTGGAGAAAGGGGTAATGAAGATCTTGACTGTATGTTTTATGAAGATCTATTAATGAATCTATATAATGAGGATGAACAACTAAAAAAAATCTCAAGGAAATTTAAAACGGAAAACCCAACAAGTCCAGGTGGGGAGAATAGAATTGATGGCAAGAGTCTGATTACTTTTGTTAGAAAAATAAGAAAAGCATCTAAAGAAGATAAAAGACAAATAATAAAAGATTTTTTTAGAAAAACAAAAGATTCATTTTTTGGAATACCTGATGAATATTTATGGAAGGACGAAGACTAATGAAAAATTCTAGTAGGAAAGCCAAAAGCCGCTATCTTCAAAACATTGTTAAGGACAAGATCATTAAGCTATTTAAGCTGCCGCCAGGTTCTATTAGGACCAGTAACACTGGGGAGAATGGCGAAGATATTAAGCTGCTAAGTTTAACTGCTAAAAAAGTATTTCCATATAGTACAGAGTGCAAAAATTCTGAGCTCCATCGCGGACTGTATAAGCATTTTAAGCAAGCTAAACGGCATAATCACAGAGAACCAATGCTCTGCGTTAAGAAAAATAGGGAGCCAGCACTTGCGATTGTTACACTAGACCACTTCTTTGATCTAATAGAACGAGACGACTAATCACTCACTCACTCACTACTAAAAGCAGAAAGATTCTATAAACACC
>CAJWKX010000090.1 GCA_913043015.1 uncultured Candidatus Pelagibacter sp.
TCAAAATTTTCATCGGTAACTTTTATTGTTGCCATATAATCTTATCAATAAATAACCATCTAAAGTCAACATGTTATTTTTTCTTTCTAATTATTTGTTTTGATTTTTTATACTTTTTCTTATTTTCCTCTTTCTCCAGATAAATATATCTATCTTCGAAAGAATAAAACTCTTCATGAGGATTTGGAGATGTATCAATCCAGGTTAATCTATTCCAATTCTTTTTATAATTTTCATCTTCCTCAGCATAGTAATCATAATCCCAATCATAATATTTAGGATCCTCATATTTCTCACGTTTCAATTTAGTTCTGGCTTTTCTAAACTCATTAAAACTAATTGATTCCCAACAATAGTCTATAGTTTTTATTTTTTTTAGATTAATAATTGAATCAAAATTTACTGTCTTGAAAGGTATAAACTTTTCTTCGCTATATCTTTGAAAACTAAGTCTTTCTAATTTTTTTAATCTTCCCAACTTAGAAAAGTCAATTATTTGGGTTTCTAGTTTTTTTAAATATCGATTTTCTTCAAAACTAAAAATTTTTTTTGTACATGCAATTCCGAATTGTAAAGTTAACCCTTCTAAATTTAAAAATCTATTTGTGACAAGATTAATAATATCTTGAATTTTTATTTGATTTTTCAAGTCAAAATTAATAGATAGTTCCATATTTTTGATTTTATAATTGACATAATTTAAAAATTCTCCATTTCCTTTATAACTTGCGTATATTTGTCCCTCAAAATATTCTTTTTGGTTCACATGTCCGATGGAGAATTTTATGTCTTCGATATTTTTACTATTTTTCAAAAATAATAAATCTCTATCCTCAACTTCAGGTTCTGCTTTGTATTTAGTTAAATGGTCCTCATCATTATGATGAAAAACACATAGATCAAGTTTTTTTAATTTTGGTAGAGCTTTTATCTTTCTTACATCTGAAGCCACAATTTCATCTATTTCTAGTTCGCTTAACTTTTTAAGTTCATGAAGTTTTGAAAGATCCAAATTAATATAAGTATATGTATCAGTGTAATATAGATTTGTACTGTAGCCAGTATAGCCTAGCGTTTTGTCAAAAAGTTCCTTGTTATAAAAATTGTATAATTGTCTTATTTTCAGTTTTTCTAAGTTGGGACAATTCTCGAATTTGCTTATAATTAATCTTTTAGAATTTTCTAGATTTTTTAGGTGATGATTTTGATAAGGGCTTAATTCTAAAACTTTTAACTTTGGCATAAAGGGTAAATTAAGATCTTCATAATAAATACAATCGGATAGTTTTAAATTTTCTAAATTTTCAACTGGAATAATCTTATTTAATTCGTCCAGTTTAATATATTTTTCCTGCCATGGAATTACCCCCTCAAACCAGCAGTGTGTAAGATTTTTTATTGCAGCATCTTTTATTCCAATTTTGTTTATTACCTTAAAATGATTCGTTGAAACCAATATGTCTTTTTTATCAACTTTATCTTTATAAAACTCATTTGAATTAACAATTTCCTCAGCGCTATTTTCTGCTACTAAAAGTAATTTATCCTTTATTTTATTAATTCCCTCTGGAGTATTCTTTGTTAGTGATCCAACTATCTTTTTTGCATTCCATTTTTTTTCATTACTTTCCATAAAACGAGTAAGGTGATGAAGAGATGATCCTAAATAATAATATATTTTTTTAAATTTAAAATTTGAAATTTTTTCAAGGTGATTTTTTTTTACAAGTAAAATTAATTTATTTTTATCTGGATAAAAATTTTCTCCATAAAAGGATGCTTTTCTTAATAACGCTGCATAATTGCGCTTTAAGGAGTGTTTTAATTCTCCGGCCCAAAATATATCGTTGTAGCTGCTTTCAAAATATTTGGGGAAATGATCTTTAAGATCATTTAGTTGTTTTGGATATATAATAGTTTTATCAGGTAAATTTTTTGAGTTATTGTAAATAATATCATCGATTACTACTAGATGATCAATTTCTTTTTCAAGGTAATGTTGGCAAAGCTGTTTTAATTTTTCATTATCTGAAGAAACAAACTTAACTTTATTTTTTAGAACATCGTTCCTAGTTAGAATATTATATAAATATATTAAATGTATTTTAAATTTATCTAGACTGTCTTGATTATTTTCTAAATCATTTATTTTATCGTGAAATAAAAAAATATTTAAATAGGGAAGTTTATTTAAAATTTTGTATAAAAATTCAATTAAAAAAGTAAATTGAAACTCTTCCCAAGAATCATCCTTGTAATATTCGCTTTTAGAAAAATCAAAAATAATATTCTTAATTCCTTTTTGTTGATTTAAAATATTTAGATATATATCTATTTTTCGTATTATATCATTTGCATAATTAGTATCGTTTTGAAGAAAACCATAACACTCAGAAAAAATTATCGTTTCAAATTCATTTTCTAAAATTTTTGAATTTTCTTTATTTTTTAAAAACTTGAATGGTTTATTATAGTCAACCTTCTTGTATATAGTTTTTTCATCAATTTTTAAGCCTATTTTATTTCTTAATACATTTTTAAATTTTTTGAGTAAATTGTGGTTTATTACAGAAAGACTAGTATTTTGTTTTTTTTCACTGCTTGAATCGTAGACAAATTGTAGTGTTTTAATATCCGATGGAAATTTATCTTCGGGTTTATTGTGTCCGTTTAATAAAAATTTAAATTTCTTTTTGTTGATTTCAAATAAAATTTTATCCAAACCCGTTGTTAATAAGTCTAAATACTTGCCTTCATTAATTTTTATATTTTTTAAAGATTCAAAGTCACTAAGAGTTTTAAGATCCATATTCCAATAGATCAAAGATTTTAATTTCTTTTTATTATCAAAATGTTCGTTGATAAGCTTCCTATAGGTTTGATAATTTACAAATTGGATTTCTTCTAAATTTGAAAAAATTTTGTGACAATTTTTAAGCTCGGTTATTG
>CAJWKX010000091.1 GCA_913043015.1 uncultured Candidatus Pelagibacter sp.
ATTAACAAATTAAAACCTGAATTGAATGTTAAAGGAAATTTTCTTGATACGGAAGAAAATATAATTGGTCAGCATAATGGAATAGCTAATTACACAGTTGGTCAAAGAAAAGGTTTAGGAATTGGTGGTTCTGAAAATCCTCTTTATGTTTTAAAAATTGATAATGAAAAAAATACTATTTATCTAGGTGAACAAAAACATTTGAAAAAAACGACAGTGTATTTAAGAGATGTAAATTGGTTAGATAATTCAATCAATAAATCAAATATTAGATGTTCAGCTAAAATAAGATCAACTCAAAAAGAAAGCCCCGGATTCTTGAGCGTTAATCAAAATTCTGCAATGTTTAAGTTTGATGACGAAATCCTTACTACAGCGCCAGGACAAGCTTGTGTGTTTTATCTAAAAAACCAAGTTCTTGGCGGGGGATGGATAGTGAAAACCCTTAATTAATTAAGAATACTTTTAATTTAGAATCGATTCTAAAAATATCTTATTTTAGGCGAAATTACTGGATTTTTTTTTATTTAGCTTTAATAGATACTTATGAAAAATCAAGAAACCTTCAAACAATTTGATAATTCATACAAGTTCGGTTTTATTACAGATATAGAAACTGACAGACCAAAAAAGGGTCTTAACGAGGATACAATCGAATATATATCTAAAAAAAAGAAAGAACCTGAATGGATGTTAGAATGGAGATTGAAGGCATTCACCAAATGGAAAACGATGAAAGAACCCACTTGGGCTAATATTTCTTTTCCAAATATTGATTATCAAGACATTTATTATTACGCGGCCCCTAAAGGATTTGAAAACAAACCAAAGTCATTAGATGAAGTTGATCCAAAGTTAATTGAGACTTACAACAAACTTGGAATACCTCTTCAAGAACAAAAGGTTCTCGCTGGGGTAGCTGTAGATGCAGTTTTTGATAGTGTTTCAGTTGCAACAACTTATAAAGGTGAACTTGAAAAATTAGGGATTATTTTTTGTTCTATTAGTGAAGCTATACTAAAACATCCTGAACTAGTTAAAAAATATCTTGGATCAGTAATTCCTATCGGAGATCATAAATTTGCTGCTTTGAATTCTGCAGTTTTTACTGATGGCTCCTTCGTTTACATACCAGAGAATGTTAAATGTCCAATGGAGCTATCTACGTACTTTAGAATTAATGCAGAAGAAACCGGGCAGTTTGAAAGAACATTAATCATTGCCGATAAGGGAAGTTATGTAAGTTATCTTGAGGGATGTACCGCACCGCAAAGAGATACAAATCAGTTGCATGCTGCTAATGTTGAATTAATAGCTTTAGATGATGCTGAAATAAAATATTCAACAATACAAAACTGGTATCCTGGCGATGAAAAGGGCAAAGGGGGTATTTATAATTTTGTTACTAAAAGAGGTAAATGTAAGGGTAAAAATAGTAAAATATCCTGGACGCAAGTAGAAACTGGCTCAGCCATTACATGGAAATACCCTAGCTGTATTCTTCAAGGTGAAAACTCTATAGGTGAGTTTTATTCAGTAGCAATAACGAATAATTTTCAACAGGCTGATACAGGTACAAAGATGACGCATATTGGTAAAAATACCAAAAGTAAAATAATTTCAAAAGGAATATCTCTTGGCAATTCTCAAAATACATACCGCGGTTTAGTGAAATTTTTGAATAGAGCTGATAAGTCTCGTAACTATACGCAATGTGACTCCCTATTGGTTGGTAATGAATGTGGAGCTCACACAGTACCTTATATTGAATCAAAAAATAATACTTCTGTTGTTGAACATGAAGCATCAACATCAAAAATTAACGAAGAACAACTCTACTATTGTCGTCAAAGGGGATTGAGTCATGAAGATGCTGTTTCTTTGATTGTAAATGGCTTTTGCAAACAGGTTCTTCAGGAGCTTCCTATGGAATTTGCTGTTGAAGCTCAAAAATTAGTTTCAATCTCTTTAGAAGGTAGTGTGGGTTAAATGTTATTATCTATTAATAATTTATCAGTTTCTATAGAAAATAAGAAAATACTTAATAATTTATCGTTGGAGATCAATGAGGGAGAAGTCCATGCAATTATGGGGCCAAATGGTTCAGGGAAAAGCACTTTATCAAATGTTCTTGCTGGCAAAGAAGAATACAACATTACTAGTGGAGAAATAAAATTTAAAGATAAAAATATATTTGATTTAAATATTGAAGAAAGAGCACAAGAAGGTCTTTTTTTAGCATTTCAATATCCCGTAGCAATCCCTGGAGTTAATATTACACCTTTTTTACAAGCAGCTATGAATTCTAAGTTAAAAGCGAATGGTAGAGAAGAAGTTGACGCTTTAACATTTGCAAAAAGATTGAGAGAAACATCAAATCAATTAGGTTTTTCAAAAGATATTCTAAAACGTTCGGTCAATGAGGGATTTTCAGGTGGTGAAAAAAAGAGGTTTGAAATCTTACAAATGAGCATTCTTAAACCACAACTATCTATTTTAGATGAAACTGATTCTGGATTGGATATTGATGCTTTAAAAATTGTAACAGAGGGAGTTAATAATCTTAGAAATAAAACTTCTTCTTTTTTAATCATAACACATTATCAAAGACTTTTAGATCAAATAGCTCCAGATTACGTACATGTGATAGCAAATGGTAGAATTGTTAAATCCGGTGGCAAGTCTATTGCTGAGGACATTGAATTATCTGGTTACAAGAAATTTGGATAAATATGGAAAATATCCAAAACATTTACGACACGAATATTAAAAGTATTTTAGGTGGAAATTTAGATTATTTTCGAAATTATAGGCAAGAAATCATAAAAAATTTTGCTTTAGATAATCAATCGATTCAAAATAATGAAAGCACAAAACATATTGATCGAAATGTATTAAATAACTTGAATTTTAAAATTAATCAATCATCTCT
>CAJWKX010000092.1 GCA_913043015.1 uncultured Candidatus Pelagibacter sp.
CTTGATGGTGAAACACTTTTTCGTAAAGTTATAAACGAATCTTTTAAATTTAACAAAGATGAAATCGAGCAAATACTTGATCAGGAAATTGATAATCTTAAACTGCAATTGAATAATATCCTGGAATCTAACAGTAGGCTTGTTTTTTATATAAATAATATTTTTATCAGAAAACCCAACATTTTCGGTGCGCTTGATAATAAAGATAACTTTAATCTCTCAGAACTACAGGATGAAATAAACATTAAGATAAAAAAACTGAAGACATTAGAGAGGGTAATAATAGTGGATTTTGTGGCCATTCCAGCAAGATATGGTTACGAAGCTTTATATGACAATAGACTGTGGTATATAGGTCAAATAAGATTTGGAAGTTGGGGATTTCAGCTTTTGTCGAAATTGTATTCATCTTACATGCGGGCCTACCTTGGGAAGAGCAAAAAAGTGCTTATAATGGACCTTGACAATACACTTTGGGGAGGAATTATTGGTGAAGATGGTCTCGAAGGGATAAAGCTTGGGGAAGATGGGATAGGTAGAGCATATCATGATTTTCAAAGGCTTATAAAATCATTAAAGCAAAAAGGAACATTATTAGCTATCTGTAGTAAGAACAATCTGGCTGATGTAAATGAAGTATTTGAAAATCATAAATTTATGGAGCTGAAAACGCATGATTTCGTAGCGCTCAAGATTAACTGGAAAAACAAAGCAGAAAATATTAAAGAGCTTTCTACTAATTTGAATCTCGGGCTTGACAGCTTTGTCTTTATAGATGACAATCCTGTTGAAAGACAACTCGTCAAAACAAGATTGCCTCACGTGGCTGTACCTGATTTCCCTGATGATCCTGCAAATTTGTGGCAATGGTTTATAGATTTGTCTTTCAAATATTTTAATACCATAACAATAACAGCTGAGGATAGATTGAGAACTGAGATTTATCAAGCCGATACCAAAAGAAAGGAACTTGAGAATAGTACAGCAACACTCGAAGATTTTTATAAATCACTCGAAATGAAAGCAATAATTAAAATTGACAGCCGATCTGATATAAAAAGAATAGCCCAATTGACTCAAAGAACCAACCAGTTTAATCTCACTACAAAGAGATATACCGAGAACGATATGCTTGAATATATAGACAATGAGGGCTGGATTGTTATGAGTCTTGAATTAAATGATCGTTTCGATTCAAATGGAATTGTAGGGATTTTAGTAGTAAAAATAGAGGGGAGGAATGCTCATATTGATACATTTCTTCTCAGTTGCAGGGTTATAGGGCGGACAGTAGAAGATACATTTCTATTCTATTTAACTGAGATATTGAAAGGTAAGAACATTAAAAAAGTGATTGGTGAATATGTGCCGGCTCAGAAAAATGATCTTGTTAAAGACATATATCAGAAATTTGGTTTTGTACCCCTTGAGAATGGAAAAGACAATTCTAATCTCTGGGTGCTTGACATAACTAAAAAAACGCTGAAGAAAAACCGATGGATAAAAATCCAAGCAGATGGAAATTAACAATGAATTGAAACAGGTTGTGGCAAAGACCTTCGGGCTGTCTGTCGCAGAAGTTACGCCAGACTTGGCTGCGGGTTCTATAAATAAATGGGATTCATTAGGGCATCTTAATCTTGTTTTGGCTATAGAAAGTAGTTTTAATGTAAAATTTAAAACAGAACAGATAGCTGAGTTGGTAACTATTAGGAAGATACATGAAGAACTTAAAATAAATGGCCTTTTTTGATGAACAGTTCTAATATAGAAACAAGGGTAAGGCCATATCAAAACGGTGACGAGCATCAGATTGTTGACCTCTTTCGAATTTCATCAGACCACATACGGACTGTTGATTTTTTTAAATGGGCAAATTTGATAAATCCATTTTCGCAAAGCATCTCCCTATTGTTGGAAAGCGAGGATAATAGCATCGTAGGCCATTATTCTGTAATGAAGGTTGAGCTTGTTTACAAGGATAGATTGATCAAGGCAGGTTTCGGTGCTCAATTGGTGATTCATCCTCTTTTTAGAAATTTCAAATTTATGTGGCAGCTACTACAAGCTGCCTGGAGTAAAAGTCGAGAGGAAGGGTTGGATTTTATCTATGCCTTTCCTAACAATAATATCTGGCCCATAAAAAATAAACTTATGGGATGGAAGCTTGTAAATGTTTTTAGTGCACACGAGCTGGATTTAAAACAAACAAATATAATTGATGTTGAAGTTTCAGAAGTTGAATTTCAGCGCATAGACAATTTGTCTCCATATAAAGATTTAATTAATAATATATTTAAAAAGAGCAAAAACAGATTTAATAATCTAATTCATATCGAGAGGAATTATGATTTTGTTCATTGGAGGTTTTTTCAGCATCCTATAGAGCATTATCAATTCTTTCTGATAAGAAATAAGGATAAAGAGTTTAGTGGATGGACGGCTCTTAAGTTTTATAAAAAAAATGATATTTTGTATGGACATATAGTTGATCTTGTTGTTTCTAATGAAGATATGTATATGGATTTAGTAAAGCATGTGGTAAAACACTTTGCATCATGCGGCGTAGATATTGTGTCATTATGGGGGAATAAGACAACGAGATATATATATAATGAAATTGGTTTTGTAGAAAAAGGATTTGCAACAAATTTTGGCATAATATTATTTGAAAATAGTATATTAGAGCAGGTTGATTTGTATAATTATAATAGTTGGGACTTGGCAATGTCTTATTCCGATGCGTTTTAAGAAAAAAAATACTATGAACAAAATACTTGTAGTTGCTGCCCATCCCGATGACGAAGTGCTTGGCTGTGGTGGAACAATGGCAAGGCTTGCTATGGAAGGTAATGATGTTTATACACTAATACTTGGAGAAGGT
>CAJWKX010000093.1 GCA_913043015.1 uncultured Candidatus Pelagibacter sp.
CTTAAAATCTTTATAAATTTTATTTTGAAGTTCTTTATCGAAGCTTTCATAATTGTAAAAAGCTGGTAAAGATAAATATAATATACATGAAAAAAAAATTATTATAACTGCTACTAAAATTTTAACATGCTGATATTTAGCGTATTTAGCATAATTAAATTTAAAGATTTTATCATAGCGTTTTTTAATAGATTTATTATTTTTTTTTTTTTTTTTTTCGATTTTTTTCATGGCTATGAAAGAAAGATTTATACTATAAAATCATAAATGTTAAATTTAGAATATTTAAAAAATCTTAATGAGCAACAAAAAAAAGCTGTTTCTTATCTTGATGGACCCTTGTTAATTGTTGCGGGCGCAGGATCAGGAAAAACTAAAGTATTGACTTCAAAAATAGCACATATTATCAAACAAAAAATAGCTTATCCTAATCAAATAATTGCAGTCACTTTTACCAATAAAGCTGCAAAAGAAATGCAAAATAGAGTTAGTGCTATTTTAAAAAAAGAAGCAATTGGTCTTTCCTGGCTTGGAACATTTCATTCAATTAGTGCAAAACTTTTGAGAAAACATGCTCCGGCTGTTGGTTTACGCGCAAATTTTTCTATTATTGATCAAGATGATCAAGTTAGATTAATTAAAAATATTTGTAAAGCTGAAAACATAGATATTAAAAAAATTTCTCCAAAATATATTTTGTCATTTATAGATAATTGGAAAAATAAAGGATGGTATCCTGAAAATGTAATTTTAAAAAAAAAAGAAGTTTTAGAGAAAGGTTTTTTAAGTATCTATAAAATTTACCAAAATAAACTAATCGATTTAAATGCCTGTGATTTTAGCGATTTAATATTGCACACTGTAAAGATTTTTGAAAAACATCCAGATATATCAAAATTATATTCAAAAAATTTTAAGTATATTTTAGTCGATGAGTATCAAGATACAAATTTAATACAGAGTAAATGGTTAAACTATTTAGCAGAATATAATAAAAATATTTGTTGTGTAGGAGATGATGATCAATCAATTTATAGCTGGCGAGGCGCTGAAATTAAAAATTTTCTTGAGTTCGATAAAATTTATAAAAATACTAAAATAATTAGACTTGAAAAAAATTACAGATCCACACAAAACATTTTATCAGTGGCTTCAAAATTAATTGAAAATAATCAAAATCGAGTTGGAAAAAATTTATATACTAATAGTGATGATGGAGAATTAGTTTCTTTAAATTGTTATAAAAATGGTAAAGATGAAGCTACTGGAGTTGGAGATCAAATAGAAAAATTAAAAAAAAAATATTCACTTAATAATATTGCGATATTAGTAAGAGCAATTTTTCAAACAAGAGAATTTGAAGAACGTTTTTTAAAAATTGGACTACCTTATAGAATTATTGGAGGAATAAAATTTTATGAGCGAGCAGAAATTAAAGATTGTATTGCTTATCTAAGAATTGTTTATCAAATTCAGGATGATTTATCTTTTGAAAGAATAATAAATATTCCTAAAAGATCGATCGGAGACAGTACAATAAAACAAATTAATGAATATGCAAAAAAAAATGAAATAACATTAGAAGTGGCTTCAAAAAACCTTTTAGAGAATAATAAAATTAAACCTAAAACAAAAATAGGATTAAGTTCATTTTTAAATCTGATCAAAAAATGGCGAGATGATTTTAATATAAAAAATATAGAACATATAAAATTATTACAAACTATTCTGGATGAGTCTGGCTATAGTCAGATGTTAAAAAACAAAAAAGATTTAGAAAATGAAAATAGATTGGAAAATATCAAAGAATTATTAAACGCCATGAAGGAATTTGACAATCTCGAGAGTTTTTTAGAACATGTTGCCTTAGCAACTTCCATAGATCAAGATTGGGAAGGGAAGAAAGTAAATTTAATGACTATGCATGCCTCAAAGGGCCTAGAATTTGATGTAGTTTTTTTGCCTGGCTGGGAAGAAGGGTTGTTTCCCCATCAAAAATCAATTGAAGAAAAAGGTGAAAAAGGACTAGAAGAAGAAAGAAGATTGGCCTATGTAGGAATTACTAGAACAAAAAAGCTGGCTAATATATCTTTTTCTATGAATAGATTTTACCAAGGAGATTGGATGGATAGTATGGCTTCTCGATTTATAGATGAACTTCCAAATGAATATCTTGAAAAAAACAATTTTTTTTCAGAGGATCAAACTGATGATTTTGAATTTAATCAAGACATAGAATTTAAAAGTGAGATTAAAAGTCCAGGTTGGATAAGATATCAAAAAAAAATTAAATTTAAGTGATTGATAACAAGATCAATAAATTAAGAAATATAATAAAATTAAACAATATAGATGGTTATATTGTACCAAAAAATGATGAATTTTTTTCTGAATATGCTTTTCCTAACAGGCTCAAAACAATTTCAAATTTTTCTGGTTCTGCTGGCTTAGCAATCATACTAAAAGATAAAAATTTTCTTTTTGTTGACGGAAGATATACTTTACAATCAAAAAAAGAGTCTGGAAAAAATTTCAAAATAATTGAAATTCCAAAATTGCTTCCTCATGATCTATTAAGAAAATATAACAATAAACTACTTTTAGGCTTTGATCCTAAATTATTTACTAATACTTCATTAAAAAGAAACTTTAAGGTTAGTTGCAATTTATTTCCGTTAAATCAAAATCTAATCGACCTTATAGACTCAAATAAAAAAAATGATTATCCAAAAAAAGCATTCTATGCTTTGAGTGATAAAATTGTTGGTGAAAGTGTAAATTCAAAAATTAATAGATTAATTGTAAATCTTAAGAAACAAAAAATAGACAATATATTCATAAGTGCTCCTGAAAACATCGCATGGTTGCT
>CAJWKX010000094.1 GCA_913043015.1 uncultured Candidatus Pelagibacter sp.
AAATCAATTAGTTTGATGTTCCCTGTTTATAAAGACAGGAGAACAGTAAAAAAAATGATATATAAGAGTTTAAAGGTTTTAAAAAAAACCAAGAAAAAATTTGAGATAGTTATAGTTGATGACGGTTGTCCAGAGAATTCTGGATTTTATGCAAGGAAATTAACAAAACATGTCCCTACGATTAAAGTTATTTTTCATAAAAAAAATCTGGGATATGGAGCAGCCCTAAAAACAGGAATGAAAAATTGTAAATATAATTGGATTTTCCAAATTGATGGTGATAATGAATATAACGTATATGATCTCCCAAGGTTGATAGAGGCATCACATAATTCTGACTTAGTTATAACTTATAGATTTAAAAAAAAATACAACACAACGCGAATAATAATATCTTGGGTTTACAACGCGTTGCTAAGATTTCTTTTTAACACAAATTTTAAAGATGTATCAACTGGATCCAGGCTTATTAAAAGATCAATATTAAAAAAAATAAAATTGAAAACTAATAGTCCGTTTATTGGTGCCGAACTTGCAATTAAATCAAAATTGAATGGATACGAAGTAAATGAAATTGGAATTCATACTTATCCAAGAACTTTTGGAACAGGTTCATCTGTTGGTTTAAAAAATATAATTCTTACAATAAAAGACATGCTAATATTATTTTTCAAGATTAATTTTAAAATTAATGAATAATAAATCTGAAAAAAAAATTTTGAAATCATTCGATAGAAGTTATTCTTCTTATATTTTTTTTAAAAAACCAAATAAATACAGAGAATTAGAAAATCACCCCAGATCAAATGAAAGCATAATTACTATCGGAGCAAACTATTCTTATGCTCCAATGGGTTTTGATAAGAATAGTTTAGTTATTGATCTTTCGTCTTTTAACAGAATTTTAGACTTTAATATTGATAAAAAAGAAATCACAGTTGAAGCGGGTATAACTATTTATGATTTCTTAAAATTTACTTTAAGATATAACATGTGGCTTCCTCAAGTTCCTGGATATCCGTTTATAAGTATGGGTGGAATTGTAGCTACTAACGCACATGGAAAATCATGTGGAATACATGGAACTATCAGAAAATCAATAAAAAAAATTCGGCTTTTTCATAAAACAAATGGATGGTTAAATTTATCTGAGAATGAAAATAAAGAAATTTTTGATCTAACCGTAGGAGGTCTTGGATTAACAGGAACAATAGTAGCTATAACTTTTTCGCTTACTGAACTTAAGTCTCATAGATTTGAAACACAAATCGAAGAAGTTATTTCAATACAAGATTGTTTGAAAAAAATAATAAAGGATAATGATAATGAATTTTTTACTTATTCTTGGAATAGAGCAGATAGTTTAAAAAATTTTGGTTCTGGTTTTATATACAAAAATAAATTAGAAAATAATAAAAATAAAATAAATGGGCATCTTAGAAAGCTATCACAAAAAAAAATATCAAATTTTTTACCTTTTTCATTATGGAATACTTTTACAATAAATATCGCAAATAATATTTATTACATTACTGAAAAAAATAAAAAAAATAAATCAATAGAAGACTTGATCCAAGTAATTTTTCCCTATGTGGGAAAAGAAAGTTATTTTAAACTTTTTGGTCCTAAGGGTTTCATTGAAAGTCAAATATTAATCTCTCCAGAAAAAGTTGGGGTGTTTATGGATGAATTTATTACTTATTTCAAAAAACAGAAGCCAACGATAACACTTTTTTCTCTTAAAAAGATTAAGGGGGAGCATAATTATTTAAGATTTGAAGATAGCGGTGTTTGTGTAAGTTTTGATTTTACAAATGATAAGAAAAATATCGAATTTTTAAACTTAATCGACAAACTATGTATTAAACATAAAGCCATACCATCGATAATTAAAGACTCGAGATTGGATTTAAATACTGTGAGAAACTGCTATGCTTACTATCAAGATTTCAAAAATAAGTTGAAAAATTATGATAATAAAAGAATTTATCAATCAACAGTCTCGAGAAAATTAGACTTGTGAAATATTTAATAATTGGAGCTTCTTCTGGATTAGGCAGAGAACTAGCTTACGAATACGCAAAAAACAAACATGATCTTATTTTGGTCTCAAGAGATTTGAGAGATTTATCTGCAACAAAATCAGATTTAGAAAGAAAATTTGAAATTAATATTGAAACTATTCAGCTAGACTTAACTTCTGAAAAACTCGTCGAGAAAGAGTTGTTTACTGAAAGATTCTTAAAAGATATTAAAGGAATTCTATTTCCTATTGGAATGATGTTTGATGAGGACGCAATTAATTTAAATCATGAAAAAGTTGAAAAAATTTTTAAATCTAATTTTGCTTCAATTGTATTTATTATATCTAAATACCTTAAGCCTTTATCATCTAAAAGGGGAGAACTAGTAGCATTTGGTAGTATCTCTGGATATCTTGGAAGAAAAACTAATCCTAATTATGCGGCATCTAAACGAGCTTTGGAATCATACTTTGAAAGTTTAGGTTTTGTATCAAATAATACTTCGTTAAATATTCAGTTTTATGTCTTAGGGTATTTAAACACTAATTTAGCCTTTGGAAAAAACTTAAATTTGCCAAAAGCTTCGCCTCAAAAACTTGCAAAAATTGTGTATAGAAATAGAAAGTCAAAATTTAAGAAAGCTTTTTTTCCAAGTTGGTGGAGATTGGTTGCAATACTTCTAAGATTAATTCCTATCAGAGTACTATTTTTTTTAAACAAGTTTTTTAATGAAAAATAATATTCAAAATTTTTTTTTATTAATTTCTTTGCTAATCTCTATAGTTGTAGCAACCCTTTTGTGGAATAAAGTTAATTTTCCACCAGCAT
>CAJWKX010000095.1 GCA_913043015.1 uncultured Candidatus Pelagibacter sp.
TGGGAGACAAAATACAAGCAAAAAAAATTGCAAAAGAACATGGATTGCCTGTAATCGAAGGATCAGAAGATGGTATATCCAATAAAATAGATGCTCAAGAAATTTGTAATAAAATTGGCTTTCCAGTTTTAATTAAAGCTGCTGGTGGTGGAGGTGGTAAAGGAATGAAAATAGTTCATAAAGAAACTGAGTTTGAAAAATTATTTTCAATGGCTAAATCCGAAGCAAAAAAATATTTTGCAAATGACGAACTATATGTTGAGAAATTTTTTCAAAACCCTAGACATATAGAGGTTCAAGTTTTATCAGGAAAAAATAGAACTGTGCATTTACATGAAAGAGATTGTTCAGTTCAAAGAAGACATCAAAAATTGATAGAGGAAACTCCAAGTCCAATTTTAAATGACGAAATAAGAAAAAATTTATTCGAAAAAACAGTGAATATGGTATCTAAAATTGGATACGAAGGAGCTGGCACAGTTGAATTCATTTATGAAGATGGTAAATTTTATTTTCTTGAAATGAATACAAGAGTTCAGGTGGAACATCCTATAACTGAAGTTGTTACTGGAATAGATATCATTAAAGAACAGATTTATATTGCTTTTACTGGAGAAACTGCTCTTAAACAAGAAGATATTAGTCCAAGAGGACATGCAATAGAATGTAGAATAAATGCAGAAGACCCTAGTAAAAATTTTCAACCATCGCCTGGAACTATTGGAATGTGTTATCTGCCATCTGGTTTTAGAACCAGAGTAGATGCTGCAGTTTATCAAGGATATAAAGTAACACCACATTATGACAGTATGATTTGCAAATTAATATGTCATGGAAGAAATAGAACTGAAGCAATTCAAAGAATGAGAAGATCTTTAGATGAATGTGTGATTGAAGGAATTGCTACAACTATTGATTTACACAAGATATTAATAAGTCATAAAAAATTTATAGACTCGAATTTTAATGTTAATTGGCTGGATAAAGAGAAAATAATATAATCAGTAACATTTAATTAACCAAATATCATATACTGGATGATCAAAAGGTCTAAGGGAAGGGCTTGATGAAAATGTCCAACCGTTAAAAACAAAGACCTTGTCGTTATCTTTGAACGTTATATCTTTAACTTGCAAATAAGCAGTAACTTCTGGGTTATCATCAAATTCTGAATTTTTACATTTTAGAGATTTAATTATTAAATTTTCAAATTTTGTTTCTTCGCCAATTTTTAAAATCAATTTGCTGTTTTTTGAACTGACTTTATCTAAGATTTTAATTTCGACAAAGTTTCCTTCAAGATTTTTATTATTTTCAGATGCAAAAGAATCAAAAAAAAAAATAAAAATAGTGAGACAAAATAGTGATTTAATTAATTTAATTTTTCCAAGTTTTATATTTGTTTTTAACGGCATTTTTATTTTGTTTTGGATGATAGGCTTTTTTTGTACCTGTTAGATTAGGTTGATGAGGTTTTTGCCAATCAAATTTTTCAAATTCATGTACATTTTCAATTTTATTATTTGTAAAGTGTATCCAAGAATACCACTCATTAGGAATTTTTGATGCATCAATTTCATCACTATAAATTATCCATCTTTTCTCACTCTTGCTTTCGTAGTATTTGTTTCCATAATTATCTTGACCAATAAGTTTTCCAAAAAACAAGGTATAAAGTCTTGTTCCAAGAGTCTGACGATTCCACCATGTGAAAATCTCTTTAATTAGTGTCAACATAAATCTTTAAAAAATATTCAATTTAAAATTGTATAAAATAAATTAGACTAAAATTCTTATTTGTATATACAATATTTATTTTAAGACTCAAAAAACAATATTATAAGGAAACTATGGCAAAATACTTGGTAGAAACTTATTACAACTGCACTTTTAAATTAAGTCATTATTTGGACGAAATAAATGAAACCGAACTACAAAATCTAGAAAAAAGAGATGATGGAAAATTTGAAATTATAGACATTAAATTGGAAAATAGAAAAACAAAGAATCTAGATTCTAAAATTTCGAATTCCAACAATGATAAAGAATTTAAAAAAATAGATATAATTCCTCAAAGTAATCCAAAAACAATATCCAAAAATAACCAATATTTTGCGAAAAACTTAAATGAAAGAGTAAGCAAACGATTTAGTATGCCAGACCGCCGTAAAGGCTATATTCAAAAAGCTACTATAGGCAATCATAAAGTTTATCTTCATACTGGCGAGTATGAAGACGGTAAAATAGGAGAGATTTTTATTGATACTAGTAAAGAAGGAGAATTAGTAAAAGCTTTAATGAATAACTTTGCTATTGCGGTATCCCTTGGCCTACAGTATGGAGTGCCATTAGATGAATTTGTTAATGCTTACGTGGACACTAAATTTGAACCATCCGGAAAAGTAAATGGCAATGACAGAATCTTAAGTGCTACATCCATATTGGATTATATTTTCAGAGAATTGGCTATTTCTTATCTAAACAGAGAAGATCTAGCTCACACACCATTAATAGGTGGACCGGATAAACTAACGGATGAAAAATCTGAAGAAATATCAGATGACCAAAACCAATTTTTGAAAATAGTAAAAGATATAACTAGCAAAGGTTTTTTAAGAAGTAATTACAAAAAAAAATTAGTTGACTTATCAGATATAAGAATAAATTTGAAAGGTAAGAAGTAAATATCTATTTCTTTTTTATTACTAAGTTTAATTCTTTAAGTTGCTCATCACTAATAACTGATGGTGCGTTCATCATCAAATCTTGGGCATTTTGATTCATAGGAAACATAGTCACTTCTCTAATATTTTTTTCTTCTGCAA
>CAJWKX010000096.1 GCA_913043015.1 uncultured Candidatus Pelagibacter sp.
TACTAAAATATTAAACAATAAATCGTTAAATAAACTAGTAAATATTTTACTTAAAATTGATAATATTTAGTGTTAAAACGTAACGTTTTAGCTTTTAAAAAAATAGACTGTTCTAAATGAAAAAAAAATTAAAAAAGTTTTTGCAAAAAATTAAAAATAAGAGAAAGAAAAAAAATTTACTTCCTCCGTTTAAATTATCCAAGCCTATTCGAATTGGTATAGTGGGAGCTGGTGTTCAAGCAACTAAACTTACTGAACAAGTAAAAGATGCGGGTGCTGAAATTGTAGCTGTTCATGACATTCAAATTGATGCCGCACAGCAACTGGCTAATCTTCGAAATGCAAAAGTATCAACTACCAAACTAGATGAATTTTTTGAAGTACCCATGGATGGTATATTAATCTGTACTATACCATCGGTTCGTTTTGAACCAATTAAACGAGCGTGTGAAAAAAAAATACATTTATTGATCGAAAAACCACCAGCGTATAATCTTGTTGAAGGACGACAATGTTTATCTGCTATCAATAAATCTGGTGTTATAACGGCTGTAGGATTTCAATCTAGATATGACCCTCGTTACGAAAAATTAAAACAATTGATAGCTGGACATGAAATTCATTTGGTAAGAACAAAAATTACTATTCCTTATTACCCCCCAATAACCGAAGCTCCATGGAGCTTACAAAAAAAAATTAGTGCTGGGCCATTTTCTGATCAAGCTATTCATTTACTAGATTGTGTTCGTTTTTTACTTGATAATCCTCGACCCGTTAGAGCTGCATCAATTGGTGCAAAAAATATGGTACGTTACCGTAAAGATTTAGATGCTGAAAACGCTTTACAACTTATTTACGAACTTGATAATGGTGTATTCGGATCTCATACTAATCATTGTGGTCACGGCGATGTTAAGTTTGATCTTGAACTTATTGGACCAACTCTTCGGCTTAATGCAAATGCAACTGAACAAATTATAGAAGGCATAATTAACGGCAGTAAAATTGAAGAAGGTTTTCCAGCACAAAATAGCATGGGTTTAGATAAAGTCTGTGCTTGGTTGAAAGCTATCGAAACTGGTGATCGAAAATATATACTTTCTGACTATAAGGAATCTTTAAATACACAAGCATTAATAGATGCCGCAATAAAGAGTCAGTCAACTAAGAATATGGAGTTAGCTGAAAAAATATAAATAGGATTATATGAAAATATGTGTAGTCGGTGGAACTGGAAACATTAGCTCGGGTATAGTTAATGTTTTACTCGAACATAACCATGAAGTTGTTTGTTTTAATAGAGGTATAAGAGCTAGATTGCCTGATGGAGTACGTTTAATAAAAGGAGACCGATCAAATAGTAAAGACTTTGAAGACAAAATAAAATCAGAAAATTTTGATGCCGCTATAGATATGCTTTGTTTTAACGCACAGCAGGCTAAAAGTAGCATACGTGCTTTTAAAAATGTAAAACATTTTGTAATGTGTTCTACAGTTGGAACTTATGGAAACAAATATAATTTATTTCCAGTTGATGAAAATCATCCTATACGTCCAGCTGATGGTTATTCTCACAATAAGGCAGAGGCAGATTCAGTATTTATGGATGCGTATGAAAAAAATAACTTTCCAGTCACTATTATAAAATCATCAACCGTTTATGGCCCTAAAGGAGGATTGATACGTCAGGTTGCCTCCGTAGATTTTTCATGGATAGATCGAGTTAGAAAAGGAAAACCAATTATAGTTTGTGCTGATGGTAATGCTATTCATCAGTTTATTTATGCTGATGATGCTGGTTTGGCATTTTCTGGAGTTTTAGGGAAAAAACATTGTATAGGACAAAACTATATTTTAGCAAACAAAGGATTTATAACTTGGAATGAATATCATCATACTGCTATGAAAGTTATAGGGCGCGAAGTTGAACTTGTAGGTGTGCCATTAGCCAATTTAGAAAAAATGAAAGTTCCTGGTTTAGATTTATGCAAAAACTACTTTTCACATCATACTTATTACTCAGCTGATAAGTTGATACGTGACGTTCCTGAATTCAAGCCTAAAGTATCATTAGAATCAGGAATGCGCAAAGTTATTAAAGAGATGGATAAAAATGGAAAAATACCTAATTCTGATGAAAAAAATTGGGAAGATCAAATAATAAAAAATCAGAGAAAAGTTAAAATAACCATATCTAATAAAATTGCTAAACTTTTGTTTAAAATTAAAAGAAAGATAAAAAGATAAAAATACAAATAGGGTGCAAAGTTTTATTGTCTGGAATTAATAAAGCCTATCTTTTGTTGTGCTTATCGCTGACTCTTTCGACCCCAGGCTTATGAGTCCTGTGCTCTAACCAACTGAGCTACCCCGCCAAGTTATTGTTACGGCTAGTTATCTCACATAACACAGCCCTAATTTCAAGTCCCACTTTATCCTATGATGGATTCTGTGTCCATATTTTTAGCGTGCCAAGCTGTTAGGAATCTTAATTATAGGCTTTTTGGAAAATCAATTCTAAACTTAAATCTAGCGACTTGAAACAGTATACAAACTCAAGTAAAACCTAATTTATGAAATGGTTAAAAAAATTTAAAACTGTAAGTTCAAAAAAATTTTCAAAACCAGTTACTAATTTTTCAGGCGATAGATCCCATACTGCACATGATGGAAGTGGACGGTTAAAAAATAAAATTGCTTTGGTAACTGGAGCTGGTAAAGGAATTGGAAGAGCTATTGCGAAATGTTTTGCTAATGAAGGAGCTCGAGTTTTGATCAATGCTCGAACCCATAAAGATCTTGAGTCATTGGCAAACGAAATTAA
>CAJWKX010000097.1 GCA_913043015.1 uncultured Candidatus Pelagibacter sp.
CGTTTTTAATGATGGGTTTAATTGGAATAATTATTGCATCTTTAGTTAATATTTTCTTAAAATCTTCAATGATGTACTTTGTAATTTCTATTCTTGGAGTATTAATATTTGTTGGACTGACTGCCTATGATACTCAAAAAATAAAAAATATGTATGCAGCATCTGATAGTGGAGAGTTAATGGGTAAAAAAGCTGTGATGGGTGCTTTAACTTTATACTTAGATTTTATTAATCTATTTATAATGCTGCTTAGATTATTTGGACAAAGAAGATAATAAAGATCTATAATTTTTTCCAATTGATATTGTTTAGTAGATTTTTTAAGTTGTAAGAGCTTTTTAATATTTTTTCTCTAGAATCTATAATCAAATATTTAAGATTCTTATTTTGCGGTCTGAAATTTTTGCAAATTTTATACATTGCATTTTCTGCTGCATTTCTGAAAACACTAAAACCAACTTGTTTACTAGAAATCGTAAGGCCATAATCCTTCCAGGAGCCCTTGGATACCATTTGTGCATATAAATCAAGGATAATTTTTAATTCATATTTTTCAAAAAAATGTTTTTTAACTTGGTCATTAAAAGAGTTGTTTATAACTAATTTTAAATTTCTATTCATTAATTTTATATTTATTAATTAATGAAATTTGGAATGCTGAAAAAACAAAAGTTATTGGTAACAATCCCCATACTTTAAAATTAACCCAAAATTCCTCTGTTTGTGTTCTCCAGACAATCTCATTGATTAAAGCCAAACTAAAGAAAAAATACATCCACCTATCATTTAATATTTTCCATCCCTCATCGGTTAAAGATAAAGATTTTTCAAGGATTTTTTTTAATACTGGTTCTTTAGAAAAATACTTTCCAAAAAGTATTGCGAGTCCAAATAAAATATTTATTATTGTTGGTTTAATATAAATAAATATTGGATTATTAAAGTAAATTGTAAGTCCTCCAAACAGTGTAATTAAAATTCCTCCGATTAAAGGAACCATTGGAATTTTTTTTTCCAATATCCAAACAATAGTTAATGCTAGAATTGTTGCGATAATAAATGGCGGTATCGCAATTTCTAAGTTTTTATCATTATTGTAATAAAACAATAAAAAAACTAATAATGGACCAAAATCAGTTACGAATTTGAGTAAAGATTTATTCACGCTAACATAGTAACAGATTAATAAAACAATCGCATTTTTTTTATTGATTTTTTAAATTAAATATTCATATTTAACTAAGTGACTGTTCAAAAAGCAAAATTCTCAATTGGCGATATAGTAAGGCACAAACATTTTAATTTTAGAGGTGTAATTTATGATGTTGATTTTGAATTTAATAACTCTGAAGAATGGTATCAATCAATCCCAAAAAATGTAAGACCAAGAAAGGATCAGCCATTTTATCATCTGTTAGCAGAAAACGATGATGTTACTTATGAGGCATATGTATCAGAGCAAAATCTTTTAGTAGATAATTCCGATGAGCCAATAAAACATCCTCTGATAAATGAAATATTTTCCGGAAAAAAAGGATCCAGCTATTTTAAGCCCTCAAATTAGCTAGTGTGACATTATTTAAACACAATTATCTCAAAACTTAGACAAATATTTTAACTAAATTAAAAATATTCTGATCAAGGATACTACTATTTCCTTTATTTATCTCCCTCGATGTATTCTTGATCAGAAGTTTTTCCGTAATCATTTAAACATTATATTCCAAATAAATAAAATTGTTTGACATAAATCATATAATAAATTTTTAGATTGTGTTTTGATGAACTTAATTAAAAGGCAACTTTTAATTGCCCATGTGTAGAAAAATCCTCCCTGGATGCACACTGGATTCACAAGGGCATTGATTTGACGGTAGTACATTACAACGACAAGTCTAAACTTTCTTTCACATATCGAAAGATATGTGAAAAGAAGGTTTATTTTTCAAAGATTTTCTTTCTTAAACATGCGGAACGTGCAAAAATCCTAAAAAATAGATAATTTCTTAAAATTAATTTAATTTATTGTATATATAGTTCCGTATTATGCTTAATTATTTTGAGCCAAATAAAATATTCTCAATAACTTCTAAAGCACCCAAATATGTTTTTTTTATTTTTATTTTAGTGCTGAGCATAGGATTAGTTGAAGCTTTGGTTTTATCACCTGAAGATTATATTCAAAGTCATTCAGTTAGAATCATGTATGTTCATGTTCCATCTGCATGGATATCGCTTGGTATATTTTCTATAATAGCAATTTTATCATTTGGAATTTTAGTATTTAAAAACAAAAATTTTCCACTGATTGCAAAAAGTTTAGCTCCATCTGGTTTGGTTTTTAATATTATCGCTCTGGTTACTGGATCTATATGGGGTAAACCAACATGGGGAACTTGGTGGGCTTGGGACGCAAGAATTACTTCAATGTTAATCTTAGCGCTATTTTATATAATTTATATTTTAGCTTGGCGAATTTACGAAGAGAAAAATCAAGCTAATAAAATTACCTCAATCATAGCAATTTTAGGGCTTATTAATGTACCAATAATTAAATTTTCAGTGGATTGGTGGTCAACATTACATCAAACCTCTTCTGTAAAATTGCTTTCTGAAACGTCAATTCACACGTCGATGCTTGTTCCTTTGGTAATAATGACTGCGGCATTTGCTCTTTTTTCTCTTTTGATATTTTTGATGAAATATAATACAGAACTGATAAAAATTAAAAATAAAGGACTTGATAGATTATGATTAACGAAATTATTTCAATGAATGGA
>CAJWKX010000098.1 GCA_913043015.1 uncultured Candidatus Pelagibacter sp.
AATGCCAATATATCTGCTTCTTGCTTTATCAAATAATCTCTATAATGAGCATTAATTTCAAGCTGATTATCAATATCTCTTGAAATATAAGGAATTTTTGGCCAAATTATTCTAATTTTTTCCATATTAACCCCTTTTTGACTTAATATTTGGTTTGCAGACCTAAAAACACCATCTTTAGCAATATTTATATTGTATTTAGTTGCTTTAGATGGGGTTATGCTTATTTTCTCCATTTTTAACGATATGTCATCCAAATATTTAGATTTATCTATAAAAGCTTTAGCTCTATCACCTAAAACAACTCCGATATTAATTCCTTTTTTTGTTAACCTCAAATCAGCGTTATCAGCTCTTAGAGTTAATCTATATTCTGCTCTTGATGTAAACATTCTATAAGGTTCAGCAATCCCTTTGGTAACAAGATCATCAATCATAACTCCTATATAAGCTTCAGATCTATCAAGAATAAATGGTTCTTCGTCTTTCAAAGAAAGTGCTGCGTTAATACCAGCCACAAGGCCTTGGGCCGCAGCCTCCTCATATCCTGTAGTTCCATTAATTTGACCAGCAAGGTAAAGATTATGTATTTTCTTTGTTTCAAGGGTTAAAAATAGCTCTCTCGGGTCCACATAATCATATTCAATAGCATATCCTGGCCTTATAATTTTTACGTTTTCTAAACCATTGATTTTACTGCATATTTCATACTGTACATCATATGGCAAAGACGTTGAAATACCATTTGGATATATTATTGGATCATTTAAACCTTCTGGTTCCAGGAAAATTTGATGACTATGTTTGTTTGAGAATTTTATAATCTTATCTTCTATAGATGGACAGTATCTCGGTCCTATACTTTTAATATTGCCTGAGTACATTGCGCTTCGATTTAAATTTTTTAAAATAATTTTATGAACAGCTTCGTTCGTATAAGTCATACGACAAGAGACTTGTTTGTTTAAATTTTTTTTAGTTAAGAAAGAAAAAAAATACGGATCATCATCAGCATGTTGTTCTTCTAGATTTTTAAAATTTATTGTTCGTGAATCTAATCTTGGTGGCGTTCCTGTTTTCAATCTTCCAATTTTAAAATTATATTTTTTCAATTGCTCACTTAAACCAGTTGAAGGTTTCTCATTATATCTCCCAGCAGGAGTTTGCTTTTGACCTACATGTATTAAACCATTTAAAAAGGTTCCGGTTGTTAGTATTAGCTTAACAGTTTTAATTGTTTTTCCTGATTGAGTTATAAATCCATTTATTTTGTTTTCTCTAAATATGAACTCAATTACAGGATCTGAAAATATGCTTAAATTACAATAGTTTAACAACTTTTTCTGCATATATTTTTTATATAACGATCTATCACTTTGAGTTCTAGGTCCTCTAACAGCTGGACCTCTGCTTTTATTTAACAATCTAAATTGTATCCCTGATTTGTCAGCTACATCGCCCATAACACCATCTAAGGCATCTATCTCTCTTACAAGATGGCCTTTCCCTAAACCACCGATGGCAGGATTACAAGACATCTCTCCAATAGTTTCAATTTTATGTGTGTATAGGGCAGTGTTTACACCTAGCCGCGCAGACGCCGCGGCAGCTTCACATCCAGCGTGACCTCCTCCAATTACTACCACATCAAATGATAAATCATTTTTCATAAGTATAATTTATTATTGATCTTTTTTTTTACAAGAAATGTATGAAAAAAGGTAAAAAAACTAGGAAAATCAGGACTTATTTACCTATGCAAAAATTATTAAAAATTGAACCTAAAATCTCTTCTACATCAACTTTTCCAACTATTATTCCTAAATGTCTGGTAGCTAATCTAAGGTCTTCTGCCGATTTATCAAAATCTTCAGATTCATTTTTATTCTTAAAATTTTCAAGATGAAAAACGCATTGCTCTAGATGTTGTCTATGTCTTTCTCTTGTAATTAAAATATCTTCGGAATTTATAAATTGATTTTTTAGTTTTTCTTTTATAGCTGAAATTAATTTATCTAAATTTTTTTCTTTTTTTAATGAAATATAAATTGGATTATATTTTTTAAATTCATAAATCATATTATCAATTCCAAGGTCAGATTTATTTATA
Organism: uncultured Candidatus Pelagibacter sp.; assembly: GCA_913043015.1. Lineage (GTDB taxonomy): Bacteria > Pseudomonadota > Alphaproteobacteria > Pelagibacterales > Pelagibacteraceae > Pelagibacter. The sequence continues at coordinate 2,111 of CAJWKX010000098.1, forward strand.
ACTAGAATAGATTTATCAGTAACCAAATTTTTCAAAAAGCCAGTAAAATAGGCACTTTTTGGTTCTATTACCACTATGTTTAAGTCTGCATCTTCTGCTCTTTTAAGGGCTAAACGTATTCCTTTTTTCTCTATCTCATCTTTTGAATCACTTATTCCAGCAGTATCAGACACAACAACGGGCAATCCATCAATATTTAAATGTGTTTCGATAACATCTCTTGTTGTACCAGCAATTTCAGAAACTATAGCAACTTCTCTCCTAGATAAGTAATTAAGCAAACTAGACTTACCTGCATTAGTTGGACCTACAATCGCTATTTTAAATCCTTCTCTAATTCTTTCACCAACTTTTTGATCATCAAGAGTTTTTTGAATTTCATTTTTAATTTTTTCAGAAATTTTTTTGATATTTTTTAAAATATTTTCTGGAAGATCTTCATCTGGGAAATCAATTTTAGCCTCAATGTTAGACAAAATTTTTAATAATCCCTCTCTCCATAAATTAAATTTTTTGGAACTTTTTCCT
>CAJWKX010000099.1 GCA_913043015.1 uncultured Candidatus Pelagibacter sp.
AGTGGAGCCAACATCACCACCCACTTTAACCCTGAGAAGAATAAAGCATTACCAATGCTTGTGAAACCAGCTATTGCTCCACTAGAATCTGTTACAACTGACATCTTAAATGAAATAAGTGCAATAATTCCTGTCAGTAATATTCCTGTTGCCATATAATTATAAACTTTAAGCATGTAGGCTCTTAGGCCTTCGTCCATTACTACAGTTGATTTTGTAGCTTCTCTTACTTTGTTTAAAATATTTTGTTTATTGAATTCCATGCGTCTTATATAATAGCCTTTTACTATTTATTCAAGATACCTTAAAAAAAGCTTAATAAATATTTAATATTTAATGAATTATAAAAAATTAGGAAATACAGATCTTGTTGTAAGTACAATTTGTCTTGGAACCATGACTTGGGGTGAACAAAACACCATGGAAGAGGGATTTGAGCAAATGGACTATGCATTAGATCAAGATATAAATTTTTTTGATGCCGCTGAAATGTATCCTTCTCCTTGTAGAAAAGAAACATATGGTGAAACAGAAAAAATTATTGGACATTGGTTTAGTGAAAGAAAAAATAGAGATAAAATTATTTTAGCTTCAAAAATTTCTGGACCTGGAATGGATTATATACGTGGTGGAGGACTGCAATTTTCGGAAAAAAATATTTCTATTGCTATAGAAAACAGTTTAAAAAGATTAAAAACTGATTACATCGACTTATATCAATTGCATTGGCCTGAAAGAAAAACCAATTTTTTTGGAAGGCTAGGATATGAACATAGAGAAGATTCAAATGAGTGGAATGATTTTGAAAAAATTTTAATTGTGTTAGAAAATTTCATAAAAGAAGGTAAAATCCGCTATATTGGTTTGTCAAATGAAACATCATGGGGTTTGTCAAAATTTTTAGAAGTTTCAAAGTTAAAAAAATTGCCAAAAATGATGTCAGTTCAAAATGCATACAATTTGCTTTGTAGAACCTATGAAATAGGATTAGCAGAAATTTCAATTAGAGAAAAAAGTGGATTATTAGCATACTCACCTCTTGCTGGTGGATTTTTAACAGGAAAATATCGAAATAAGAATTCGCCAGAAAATTCAAGACAAAAACTATTTGCTGAATATTACACCAGATATAGCAAACCTTATGCTGCCGAAGTTATAGAAAAGTATTTTAATATATCAAAAAAATTTGATTTAAATTTTACTCAAATGTCTATTAAATTTTGTGAAATTCAAAAATTTATAACTTCAACAATAATTGGCGCAACCACTATGGAACAGTTGAAAACTAATATAGAAAGTGTAAATGTAACTTTAGAAAAAGAAGTAATAAAAGAAATAAACAATATTCACTTAATGCATTCAAATCCATGTCCTTAATTAAAAAAATATTTATAAATTTAATAATTTTATCTTTCATATCGATTTCATTTGTTAATGCCGAAGAATTGAAAACTGTTGGAAAATTTAAAGATTGGGAAACTTTAGTACTAATAAATGATACTGAAAAAGTTTGTTTTGCACAGTCAAAACCAGTTTTGCAGTCTCCAAAAAAATATAAAAGAGAAGCAAGATTATTTGTAAGTTTTAGACCAAACGATAAAATTTTAGATGAGATAAGTACTACTTCTGGATACGAATACAATAGTCAAAATTCAATTACTGCAAAATCAGGGAAGTCAAAATATAAATTTGATATTGCGCAAGAAAACTTCGCATGGATAGCTGATGCAAAAATAGAAAAAAAAATGGTTAAAAAAATGAAAAAAGCATCCAGAATGATGGTTACAGGATACAATCAATCAGGATCTCAAACCATTGATCATTACTCTTTAATGGGTTTTACAAAAGCTTATAACGTCGCAAAAAAAAGTTGCATTTAAATTATTAAATGAAATATAAAAAAAAAATTGTGCTCGCCTACTCAGGCGGGTTAGATACCTCAATTATTTTAAAATGGCTTCAAGAAAATTATAAAGCAGAAGTAATTACCTATACAGCTGATATAGGGCAAGAAATTGATAGAAAAAAAATAATTCAAAACGCTAAAAGACTAGGAGTAAAAAATATAATTATTGAAAATTTAAAAGATATTTTTGTCAAAGATTATGTTTACCCCATGATTAGAGGGCATGCGATCTACGAAGGTGTTTATTTACTTGGGACCTCTATTGCAAGACCATTAATTGCAAAAGCTCAAATTAAAGTTGCGAAAAAATTTAAAGCTTATGCAGTGTCGCATGGATCAACTGGAAAAGGTAATGACCAAGTAAGATTTGAGTTAGGTTATCATTATTTCGGACCTAAAATAAAAGTAATTGCACCATGGAGAATTTGGAAATTAAATTCAAGGACAGATCTAGTTAAATATGCAAAGAAAAACAAAATTACTATTCCAAAAGATAAAAAAGGAGCTCATCCTTTTTCTGTTGATGATAATTTATTTCATACATCAACAGAGGGTAAGGTTTTAGAAAACCCAAAAAACCCAGCTCCAGAGTTTATTTTTCAAAGAACAACTTCGCCTGAAAAAGCTCCTAACAAAGCTTCTTATGTAACAATTGGATTTAAGAATGGAGATCCAATAACTGTTAATGGTAAAAAATTATCTCCAGGAAATCTTTTAC
>CAJWKX010000100.1 GCA_913043015.1 uncultured Candidatus Pelagibacter sp.
TTGATGAGCAAATAAGAATATTAAAGAAAATATTAAATATAGCACCGAAGCTAGGGATGTACAGGAATAGACTAGGTAACGCGTTTATGGAAAAAGAGCAATACGGATATGCAAAGGCACAATATGTAAAAGCACACAACCAAGACCTTGAAAATCCTGTATATATTCTAAATATGGGGTATGCTGAATCAGAAAGACCGTACGGTAATTATCAAGAAGCTGAAAATCTTTTTAGAAAGGCTTGGGATCTTGATAAAGATGACTATAGTCCCCCAAGAGCATTAGCTAGTTTGTATTATGAAAAGTTAGATCAAAAACGAAAAGCGCATGCGGTTCTTGACGAAGCTATAGAAGCGGATGGTGTCTTAGATTTCAAGGATTTTTTCTGCATTTATGATAAAATTCATTTTTATGCATTAGCTCATAATAAATCAGGCTTAGCCCGCGAGTTAAAGCGCGTGAAAAGTGTGGCTTCAAAAAAGGAAGAAAAAGAGTTTGCTGGTTTTATGTTGTATAATACAGGCGAACAATTATTTGATTTAAGAATATTCGATTTATCTGTTGAGTTTCTAAAAACAGCTCATCTATTATTGCCTTCAGACAGCGATATAGAAAATTTTTATAACGAGTGCAGAAAACAAGCAAAACTCTTAAAAAATGTTGAGAAGGTTCTTGATTCTGATAGAATACATGAGATAGTAAAAGGATTAATTGGCTTATATGCCAGTCGTTATTATGGGGAAATAGATCCTGATGAATTTGTTACCCAAATGGAAAAGTTTAAGGCGGTTTTAACTAATGTAATGGATACAGAACCAGATAGTACTGAAGTAAAAGAGTCATTTAAATATATACGTCAATATCACAAGGATGTTTATAACCTTAATTCAGGGTTTTTTGATATTTTATTAGATTTTCCATCTGCCACATCAGTAGGACACTCATGCCCTCATTGTGGTGATCATGTAAGAGTAGCCAAATACGATTACGGTAACTATGAATGCCCACATTGTTATAAAAGCATATCCTATGGTTCTGGTGGTTATACTAAAGCTGGGGGTGGCTATACTAGCGGAAGTAGTGACTGGTGTTTTATTGCAACAGCAGTTTATGAAGATTACAACCATCCCCAAGTATTAACTTTGAGGGAATTCCGTGACAAGATAATGAGCACGAAATCATGGAGTAGAAATTTAATAGAGATCTATTATAAAAACTCTCCTCCGATTGCAGGTTTCCTGAAAAACCACAGATTTCTTTCGGGTTTTACCAGAGTTATGCTTCTTAATCCAATTATTCAGTTTACAAGAAAAATAATGAAGTATACTGATTGACACAGTAATGGACAAAAGAGTAATGAAGGAACTTGGAAGGATGGAGAAGATATTTCAAAAGAATGCTGGTTTTAGAAATTGTTATTCGTTTGGTTTGTGCAGATATAAAAAATGAAAAACAGTTTTCAATTTATCCTTTTAATAATCTCCTTATTTTTTCTTGAAAATTGTGAAAATAAAAAATCATATGATCATAAAAAGGATGTATATGTAGACACATTTGACGAACCTGAATTGGCTTTACCCTACAATGGGTATGTTGAATACTATTCATCTCCTATTATATCTGAAGCAATATTGACAATTAAAACACCAAGTGGTAAAAATAGTACCTTGGTTAAACTTAAGAACAGTTTATACAAAACGGATGTTTTATCAGTTTTTATTAGACCCGGTCAATCTGTGACTATAAAGGTTCCATTAGGTTCATTTAAGCTTTACTATGCCAGTGGTGAAAAATGGTATGGCGATAAATTCCTTTTTGGTCCGAACACCATTTATAGTATTGCAGATGATATATTTACTTTTAAAAGAACTGAAGATCAATATTACGAATATTTTTCCCAATGGACTGTAGAATTGATTTTAAGACAGTATGGCAATCTTGAAACTAGCAGAATATCTGCAAGCGAGTTTTAAGTTGAAACTAACAATTTCAGTAATAACGGGTTTTGATGAAGGTAAAAAAGAAAGTTTTACAGATTTCCCCATTTCGATTGGAAGATTACCAGAGTTATGCTTCTTAATCCAATTATCCAGTTTATAAGAAAAATAATGAAGTATACTGAGTGGCAGAGTAATGAACAGAAGAAAGGAGAATAAGGTTATGCCAAATGACCTGATACTTTACCCAGATAATCTTCAGGATAAGCATGCAAAAGTATTATTTAAGGAGCTCAAGTATGCATGGGATAAATGCCCAAACACAGAAAAAGTAAAATGGTGTAAGGACTCTATTATCCTTTTTGGTAAGGTTACTGTTAGACGAGGTAAAGGATTCTTCGGTACAGCAAAAAATATAGCGAAGGCGGCAGGAAAGGGCATACTAAATTTTGGTGAAGCAGTCCAAGAAAAGCGAACCATAGACCACTTATCTGATCAAAAAGATAAGTTGGTGATCGGAACGAAACGAATATATAAGACATCAACTACAGCTCTAAAAAATGTGATTTTCTTACTTAAAAATAACCCCAAAGAAGCTGGTCCATTACTTTTTCTAGGTGTTCTGGGGTTTTTTTGTGGTGCAGGATTTCAGATAGGTGAAAAAGCATTTTATGATATTGACG
>CAJWKX010000101.1 GCA_913043015.1 uncultured Candidatus Pelagibacter sp.
GTGTATTTTTTTCTTAATGTCCACACAAATGATTTTCACCATTTCTTATTTGTCTTTTCTTGTGCTTATTGCAATGTCTTACATTAATAAAGGAAGAACAGCTTTTAAATTAAGGTCAATATCTTTAGTTTGTTTAGGAGTATCTGCTATTGCTTATATTTATTTTATAAAGAACTCAATATTATAAATTATTTTTCACTGGTCTAAATTTGAAAAAAAATATTATGTTATTAAATAAAGACAAATCTATTTTAAAATTAATTCCCAAACATCCTATTCCAAGATACACAAGTTATCCAACCGCACCAAATTTTCATTCAAAAATTGATCAGAACATATATAAAAAATGGTTAAAAAACACTAATTCTAAAGAAAAAATTTCTTTATACATTCACATCCCGTTTTGTAATTCATTATGTTATTTTTGTGGATGCCACGCTTGTGTTGTAAATAAATATGGACCAATAAAAAATTATGTTGATTATTTGTTGATTGAAATTGAGTTAATAGCTTCAAAATTAAAATTTAAATCCAAAGTTTCACATATTCATTTTGGAGGAGGATCGCCATCCATATTAAAACCAAATGAGTTAATATCAATAATGAATTTAATTAAAAAGAAATTTAAAATTATTAAAAATTGTGAAATTGCAATGGAAATAGATCCTAGATTTTTTCCCAAAGGAGATTTGACAAAAGTTCTTAAGAATCTTGGTTTTACTAGAATGAGCATTGGAGTTCAAGATTTTTCACTTAAAGTTCAAAAAAACATCAACAGAAAACAATCATTTAAGCAGACGAAAGAATTAATTGATCATTTAAGATTAAATGACATTACTGTGATTAATATTGATTTAATTTATGGCCTACCATTTCAAACAATAAAGAGTTTTATAACTACACTTAATAAAATTAATTCATTAAAACCAGATCGGATATCTATTTTTGGATATGCTCATGTCCCTTGGATGAAAAAACACCAAAAACTAATTAAGGGAAAGATTTTAAATAATGAAGAAAGACTTCAATTGTATAGATTGGCTTCTGATTATTTTTTAAACAAAAACTATATAGCAATTGGAATAGATCATTATGCAAAACAAAATAGCTCAATAGTTAAGAAACTAAAAAATAAAAAATTACAGAGAAATTTTCAAGGCTATACTGAAGATGAAGCCAAAACACTTATTGGCGTAGGATCTTCATCAATTAGCTCTCTGCCTGATGGATATGTACAAAATATAACATATATACCTAATTACATTGAATCTTTAAAAAAAAATAAACTTCCAATTTTAAGAGGTCGTAAATTTAAATATAAAGACAAAATGTATGGTACAATTATTAAAGAACTGATGTGTTATTTAAGTGTAGACTTAAATGAAATTATTCATGAGTTTAACAAAGAAAATGAGCCCAACATATTTTTTAGAGAACTTTTTAAAGTAAAACCATTTATAGATAAAGGTTTTGTAAATCTAAAAAATAACATATTATCGATAAGACCTGAGGCACGTCCTTTAGTTAGAACAATCTGCTCATCTTTTGATCAATACTTCAAAGTAAATAAAAATAAATATAGTTTAGGAATATAATATTTAAGAAGAAAAAAAATGAAATATGATATTACAATTATTGGTTCCGGTCCAAATGGAATAGCTTTAGCTTGTAGTTTGGCTGATAAAAATCTTAAAATTGCAATTATTGATAAAGTGCCAAAAAAATTTTTAGAAAACCCAAGTATTGATGGTCGTGAAATTGCACTAACTCATCGATCAGCAAAAATATTAAAAAAAATTGGAGTTTGGAATCTAATTCCAGACCATTTAATATCAATAATTAAAGAGGCTAGAGTTCTGGATGGATGTTCCAAATTTTTTTTAGATTTTAAACATCAAGATATAAAAAATGATTATTTGGGATATTTAATTCCAAATCATTTAATAAGAAAATATCTTTACAAATTATTAAAGAAAAAAAACAATGTAACGAGTATAGAAGCAGAATGTTTAGATATTTCTGTTAATGAAAAATACTCTTCTCTTTTACTATCTAATAAAAAAAAAATTAAATCTTCTTTAGTTGTGGCAGCAGATAGCCGTTTTTCAAAGACGCGACCAAAGATGGGTATTTCATCATTTGTACATGATTTTAATAAAGATATGATTGTTTGTAGAATGGAACATGAAAAATATCATGACAATATTGCTTATGAATATTTTAAATACGATCAAACACTAGCTCTTTTACCATATATTAATAATCAATCATCAATTGTAACAACTGTTTCTAAAAAAAGTTCTTCTTGTTTGATGAAATTAGACGAAAATAAATTCAATAAACAAATTCAAAGTAATTTCGGTAATTTTTTTGGTGCAATGAAATTGATAGGAAAAAGATATTGTTATCCAATGATTACAGTTTATTCAAAAAAATTTGTTGCGGATCGTTTTGCTTTGATCGGTGATGCTGCTGTTGGAATGCATCCAGTAACAGCACATGGATTTAATTTAGGAT
>CAJWKX010000102.1 GCA_913043015.1 uncultured Candidatus Pelagibacter sp.
AGAAATTTTTTTAATATCATTTTTTAAATTACTATAATTAGTTTTTTCTTGCTGAACAATATCTTTTGGAGCTCTTTGAACGAATCCTTTATTGTTTAATCTTTGTGATATTTTATTCATTTCTTCTTGATATTTTTTCTGTCTATTTAATAGATTTTCCTTAATTAAGTTTAAATCCACATTTTCATCAAAGTATATTTTAAATAAGTCTCCAGTTATAACTAATGAAGCAGACGGTTTATTTTGATCTTTAGTAAAAAAATTATTAATTCTGCCTAATTTCTTAATAATAATTTCATTTGATTTGTAAAATGGACGATTGTTTTTTTTTACATTATGGATTGATATATCGATAAAAGAACCAGGGCTTACATTTAATTCATTTTTAAAAGATCTGATTTCAGAAATAATATTAATAATACCTTGCACATGTTTATGATCACGAGTTTTTTTTGCTTTTCCCATAAGCCAATTTGATAACATCAAATAGTTCTTATTTTTATTATCAAATTTATTATTTAACCATATTTTTTCAGTAACGAATGGTATAAAAGGGTGAAGCATAATCAATATTTGTCTAAACACAAAAGCCGATGCATCTCTTACTTCTTGTTGATCTTTTATATTGTCAGAGAAAAGTATCGTTTTTGATAGTTCCAAATACCAATCACAATATTTATGCCATGCAAAATGATAAGCATTTTTGGCAGCTTCATCAAATCTATAATCTTCAATATTTTTTTTAATTAATTTTGATGTTTCTAAAAGCTCAAAATAAATCCATTTGTTAATATTTATATTAAGTTTTGGAGGTTTATTAGAATTTTTTAAATTACATTTATTTTGTATTAAAAAATTATTTGCATTCCATAGTTTATTTAAAAAATTTCTATAACCTTTAACTCTATCTTCTGAAAGTTTTACATCAGTTCCTGGTGAAGCCATTGACAAAAGTGTAAATCTTAAGGCGTCTGCGCTATACTTTTTTATTAAGTCCAATGGATCAATAACGTTCCCTTTTGATTTCGACATTTTTTGACCTTTTTCATCTTTAACTAATGCATGAACATAAATATCCTTAAAAGGTTCTTTGTTTAAAAATTCCATTCCAAACATAATCATTCGAGCTACCCAAAAAAATATAATATCAAAACCTGTAACTAGTACTGTTGTAGGATAAAACTTTTTTACATAATCATTTTTATCGGGCCATCCTAAAGTAGCAAAAGCCCATAAGCCTGATGAAAACCAAGTATCTAAAACATCGGGATCCCGAATTAATTCGATATTTTTTTTATAATATTTTTTTGCATTTTTTTTTGCTTCATTTGCATTTACATCAACAAATATTTTTCCATCTGGTCCATACCATGCTGGTATCTGATGGCCCCACCACAGTTGTCTAGAGATACACCAAGGTTCAATATTATTCATCCATTGAAAATAAGTCTTTGACCAATTTTTAGGAAAGAAATTTGTTTTTTTTGATTTAACTATTTTTTTTGCTTTTACTGATAATTTTTTTGCATCCACAAACCATTGATGAGTTAAAAAAGGTTCAATTACAGAATTTGATCTATCACCATAAGGAATTTTATTTTTGATTTTTTCTTCTTTTACAAAAAATCCTTTGTCTTTAAGTTCTTGTAATATTATCTTTCTTGCTTCGAATCTATCTAGGCCTATATATTTATCAGGTGCATTGTTATTAATTTTTCCATTTTTTGTAAAAATATTAATAATTTCTAATTTGTTTCTTTGACCTACATCATAATCATTAAAATCATGACCAGGAGTAATTTTTAATGCTCCAGTACCTTGATCAGGATCTGCATATTCGTCTTTAATTATATTAATTTTACGATTAACAATTGGAATAGTTACAATTTTACCAACAAGTTTTTTATACCTTTTATCTTTTGGGTTAACTGCAATCGCAGTATCACCAAGCATTGTTTCAGGTCTTGTTGTGGCTATAGTGATAAATTCTTTAGTTCCATCTATAGGGTATTTTATATAATAGATTTTTGAATTAACCTCTCTTTGATCAACCTCTAAATCAGAAATTGCTGTTTTTAAAACAGTGTCCCAATTAACTAATTTTTCAGCCTTATAAATTAATTTTTTTTTATGCAGTTCAACAAAGACTTTAATTACTGCTTTCGACAAATTTTTATCCATTGTGAATGCATTTCTCGACCAATCGCATGAACAACCTAACTTTTTGAGTTGATTAATTATAATATCGCCATATTGTTTTTTCCAATCCCAGACTTTTTCTATAAACTTATCTCTTCCAATTTCATTTTTATTAATATTTTCTGATGATAATTTTTTTTCTACGAGGGCCTGAGTAGCAATACCTGCATGATCTGTTCCTGGTTGCCACAAAGTTTCAAAATTATTCATTCTATGAAATCTAACTAGTAAATCTTGAATTGAATTATTTAGTGCATGACCCATATGCAAACTACCAGTTACGTTTGG
>CAJWKX010000103.1 GCA_913043015.1 uncultured Candidatus Pelagibacter sp.
TAAAAAGTTCTTATAGCATCAGTTGGAGAACAAACTATTGGTTCACCATTTAAATTGAAGGAAGTATTTAAAAGTATTGGCACACCTGTTTTTTTATAAAAATCATCTATCAAATCATAAAAAAATTTATTTGTTTTATTATCTACGGTCTGAACTCTTGCAGTAAAGTCTTTGTGAACAACAGCTGGTATAATATTTCTTTTTTCTTTTTTTACCATTACTACCTTTTCCATAAAGGGAATTTTTTCGTCTTTGACCAAATCAAAATACTGATGTGCATATTTGTCAATAACCGCTGGAGCAAATGGTCTAAAACTTTCTCTATATTTTACTGCCTGGTTTACTCTAACTTTTGAATTTTTACTTCTAGGGTCGGCTAAAATAGATCTGTTACCAAGAGCTCTCTGACCAAACTCCATTCTACCTTGAAACCAACCTACAAGTTTTCCCTTCGTCAATTCTTGACTTACAACTTGAGTAATATTTTTTTCATATTTAAATTTCACCTTATATTTAACTAAATCTTTTTTAATTTTGTCTGAGCTGTAATTTGGGCCTAAGAAATTATGTTTTAGTTCATATCTCGTCTTTTTTTGTAAAATATTATTGTAAAGATAAAGTGCAGCACCAATTGACAAACCACTATCATCAGGACAGGAAGATATCCAAACATTTTTAAAAGATGATAGCTTATGTGCTTTACCATTAAATACAGAATTCATAAACGATCCTCCTGAAAGTACCAAATTTTTCACCTGAGTTTTCCTATATAAAAAATTCAACATATGGGAACAGATTTCTTCAAAAACTTGCTGCATAGCTGCTGCAACGTCATAGTTTCTGTTTGTAAAGTTTTGATTTTTTTCTCTTGGTTTTCCTAAAGCTTTAACAAATTCATCGGTGTAAAAATTTGGCAAATTATGAATATGCTGTTTAAAATACGATTGATCTAATTCAAAAGACCCGTTAGATTTTAAGTTGACCATTTTCCTAATTATCTTGTAAAACTTGTTATTCTTCTTTCCATAAGCGCTTAAAGCCATTACTTTCCATTCATCGGATTCAGGTCTGTAACCAAAAAATTCTGTAAATGTGCTATAAAAACTGCCGGTTGAGTGAGGTATTTTCAGTTTTTTAATCAATTTAAGTTTATTCTTTTCACCTATTAAAAAATTAGCACTATCATCTTCTCCCGAACTATCTGCAGTTAATATTGCTGACTTGTTAAATGGAGAAAGGAAAAAACCATTGGCAGCATGACACAAATGGTGCGTAATATAATAAATATTAAGTTCTTTGGTACCTAATTTAACTTTCTGAAATGAATAATCACTGTCTTCCTTTATTTGCCTATCACTATTTAGTAAAAAATCAGGAATAGAGTAAAAATAATCTCCTCTAAAACGTCTGTTATTCGAATAAACTGGATGAAATTTTTTTAGATGAACAGAAGGGTTATATGAATTAGCAATAAAATCAATTTGATCCAAATGTAGATTTGCTTTTTTTAAACAGAAATTCACTGCATTCGTTGGAAAGACCCTAGTCAACTTATCTCTATTTAATCTTTCTTCGGGACAGGCAGCAATTATTTTGCCGTCTATTATTATTGCGGCAGAAGTAATATACATGTCGTGGTTTATGCCTAATATTTTCATTATTTAATCCCTTTCAGCATTTTTCGTTTTAAAACAGAATTTGCATGTATGTTCTTTAATGCAACGTAATTTGTTATACTAAATATCTCTTTCGGGCGTAATCCTGTGCCGGGTCTTTTTATTGCTACTTTATTTCTATCTAATTTTTCACCTTTTTGTATAAAACTTTTTGTAACCAAACTTTTCTTCAATCTTAGTCTATTATGCTTTTCTGAAGCTAAAACTTGTTTTTCTTCACTTCCAAGAGCTATTTTAGTTTTTCTAATAATTGCAATTGTTTTTTTTAACTCGAAAGGAAGTAATGACATTCTATGATCAGGACCATTTAGTTTCCTGTCCAAAGTAAAGTGCTTTTCATAAACTGAAGCTCCTAATGCTGTGGCGGCTACGGGATTAATAAAATCTAAAGTATGGTCAGAATAACCATATAGACACTTAAAATTTTTTTTATAAGTTAGCATTACTTTCAAATTTGAGTCTAAATTTTTTGAAGGATAGTTTCCTGTACACTGCAATAAAACAAATTTAGTTGGAATATACTTTTTTACACATTTTACTGCATCCTGAACTTCTCTAATATTTGTCATTGCTGTTGAAATAAACATGGGTTTTCTTTTTTTTGCTATATAACGAAGCAAAGGTATATTAGTATTGTCTGTAGAAGCCACTTTGTAAGCTTTAATTTTAAATTTTTCTAACATATCGACACTCTCTTCATCATATGGAGTGCTGAGAAAAATGATTTCTCGTTTCTTGCAATGCTCAATGATTCTTTTATGCATTTGGTAAGATAGTTC
>CAJWKX010000104.1 GCA_913043015.1 uncultured Candidatus Pelagibacter sp.
AGCAACATTTGAACCTTTAAACATAAATATTTATAACATAAGTTGTCGTTTATTTTAAAAATATGCTTTTTAAAACAATTAAAAATATAATAACAACTATCTTTTTTTTAGCCAGTATTCAATCGGCTTTTTCAATTGATTTATTAATACCACAAAAGAAACCTAAATTATCAGATGATATAATTAAAAAAAAAATAACAACTAATATTATAATTCCGCAAAAAAAACCTACTAAAGATAAAAAACAAAAAATTGAAACAAAAGTAGAAAAAAAAATAATTAACAAAATCAAAGGAATAATAGTTCCAAAAAATAAACCATTAATCGTAAAAAAACAACGGCCAAGAATGATTAAGAAATCAAGATACTACAGCGATATAGATTTAAATTATGCCAGACAAGCAATAAAATTTATGGAAAAAAACAATTGGCATGATGCAAAAAAAGTTGCAAAAAAAGCAAGAGCAAAATCAATATATGATTTTATCCAGTGGAGACATTTATTAACAACTGGAAATAAGGCAACTTTTATAGAGTACAAACAATTTATTGAAAGAACAAAAAAATATCCAAGAATGAATAGAATTAAATATTTAGCTGAACATAAAATTTCAATTCATAATCATGCACCTGATGAAATAATAAATTGGTTTAAAACACACAAACCTTTAAGTGGATTTGGAGAAATCGTATTAGGTGAAAGTTTAATAAAAATTGGAAAAAAATATGAAGGAATAAATTTGATTAAAAAAGGATTTGTAACAGCAGATTTGAGCAAGAACGACTTAAAATATTTTAGAAAAAAATTTAAAAAATATTTAACTAATGAAGATTATATTAAAAGAGCTGATTACTTTGCGTGGGATAATAAATATTGGGATTTAAAAAAAATTATTAAATATCTTCCTAAAAATTATAGACTTTTATATACAGCAAGACAATTGCTAATGAGCAACTCTTATGGTGTAGACACGGCAATTTCTAGAGTTCCTGATAATCTAAAAAAAGACCCAGGTTTAAATTATGACAGACTTAAATGGCGAAGAAAAAGAGGAAGACTTGATGGCTCTTTAGAGATTTTGTTAAATATTAATAATACCAAAAATTACATGATAAGACCTGATAAATGGTGGATAGAAAGATCGATTTTAGCTAGATCTTTAATATATAAAAAAAGATATGAAACAGCTTACAAGTTAACAAGCAGACATGGATTAATCGAAGGTTCGGAATTTGCTGAAGCTGAATGGATGAGTGGATGGATAGCTTTAAGTTTTCTAAATGATCCTTTGTTAGCAAAAAATCATTTTATTAAATTTTATGAAAATGTTCGATATCCTATAAGTTTAACAAGAGGAGCTTATTGGTTAGGAAAGACTTATGAAAAATTAAATAATAACGATGAAGCAAAAAAATGGTATTTTGAAGGATCTAAATTTCTTACAACTTATTATGGTCAGTTATCTTATTTAAAAATTAATTCAACCGAAAGATTTCAATTAAACGAATTAATGAACGTTGATAAAAATTATGCAGAATATTTTTATAAAAATAAGTTGGTGGCAATAGTGTATTTATTGGACTTTCTTAAAAAAGATAAATACACAAAACACATTTTAAGATACTTAGCCAATGATAATATTGCTAAAGGTAGTGAGATATTGTCGGCAAAATTAGCTGCTGATATTTCTAGATTTGATTTTTCGATCCAAGTAGCAAAAATTGCTTCATATCAAAAAAGATTTCATAACAAATATAATTATCCAATTATAAGTATTCCAAATAAAGTTGGAGGAAGAAAAATTCCTGACCCTGCATTAATATTATCGATAATCAGGCAAGAAAGTGAATTTGATACTTCGGCAAAAAGTCGGGTTGGTGCACAAGGATTAATGCAATTGATGCCTTATACAGCAAAAACTTTATCAAAAAAAATTAAGCTTAGATATTCAAGGACAAAATTAACTAGAAGTCCTGAATATAATATTAATCTTGGTTCTTATTATATTGCAGGTTTACTTTTAGAATATGATGGAGCTTACCCTTTTGCGATCGCTGCTTATAATGCTGGACCTAAGAGAGTAAAACACTGGAAAAAAATAAATAAAAATCCTCAAAAAAAACAAATTGATTATGTTGATTGGATAGAATTAATTAAATTTAAAGAAACTAGAAATTATGTCCAACGTGTTTTAGAAAACTATAATGTCTATAGATATATTTTGTCTCAAAAACCAATATATCTTAAAGATTATTTTAAAGACGATCCGCTTTATTAATCTTTAACAACTGACCATAAAATTTTCATTTCTTTTACAACATTATTATATTTTTGAGTTATTTCAATAATATCGGCTTGGCTCATTTTTTTTTCAATAATATGTTTTTTATATTTTTCATCAAGTTTTAGATCAACTTTTAAAATTTTAAAATTAAC
>CAJWKX010000105.1 GCA_913043015.1 uncultured Candidatus Pelagibacter sp.
AAATTTTTATTATAATTTTCTCCACAAGATAACTGGATACAAGCAACTTTCATTATTAGTAACTATATTTTTTCTCCAAATACTTTATAAAATTGTGAATTATAAAAGTCATTATTAAATATATACTTCCAGCAACAATAAAAACTTCCACAGGTCTAAAAGTAGTTGATATAATATGTTTTGCTACCCCGGTGAGATCAAGCAAAGTAACAGTGCTAGCTAAAGAAGTTCCTTTTAACATTAATATCATTTCGTTACCATAAGCTGGTAATGATTGTCTTATAGCAATCGGTAGTTTGATTCTAAAAAAAGTATTTATTTTATTTAATCCTAAAACTTTGGCTGCCTCTAAAATTCCTTCATTAATTGTATCAAATGCAGACCTAAAAATTTCTGAAGAATAAGCTCCTGTGTTTAAAGTAAATGCAAGAATTGCACAAGAATAAGGTTCTTTTAACACTATCCAAAGAAAAGATTCTCTTATCCATTCTACTTGTCCTAAGCCGAAATATATTACAAATATTTGAACTAATAGAGGTGTGCCTCTTAAAATATATGAATAATAATATGCAATATAATAAAAAAATTTATTTTTACCTGTTCTTAATATTGCAAAAAAAATACCAACAAAAATACCAAAGAATAATGATAGTAAAGTCAATTCAATTGTTAATTTTGTAGCATTAAGGAGCTTAGGTAAACTTTCTATCATCAAATCCATTTAATACCCTTTGTTATAATGTTGTTCTAATTTGTTAAATAATTTCATGCTCAAAAAAGTCAAAAATAAATACAAAACTGCCGCGAAAGAATAAAAAAATAAAGGATCTCTTGTATATCCGGCCGCAATATATGACTGTCTCATAATTTCTACTAATCCAGTAACTGATATTAAAGATGTATCTTTTAACGTAATTTGCCAAACATTGCTTATATTGGGTAAGGCTAATCTCAACATTTGTGGAATAATTATTTTGTAATAATAAATTTTTTTTTGAATACCTAATACTTCTGAAGCTTCAAATTGACCTTTGTCAATAGATTGAACTGCTCCTCTAAATACTTCTGTTGAATATGCACCAGATATGATTCCTATAGAGATTGCGCCAGTTATAAATGCATTAACTTCAATATATCCATCGTACCCAAATATTCTAGCCACATACATAACTGCACCACTTCCTCCAAAAAAAAACAAATAGATTACTAAAAGTTCTGGAACGCCTCTAAAAACAGTCGTGTAAAAACTTCCAATCAAATTTAAAGTTTTATTTTTTGATAGTTTAAATGATGCAAAAATTGCGGCTAAAAAAAAACCAATAATTATAGCTGCTGAAGAAACTGCTAAGGTCATGAGTGTCGCAATAAAAAGCTCGTCTCCCCAACCAGTTTCTCCGTATGCTAAAAGTTCCATAAATTTTAAGACGATAGATAAAATTAAACTATCGCCTTAAAAATTAATTTATTACATTGAAGCGTCAAAGCCAAACCACTTTATAGCTAGTTCGCTTATTTTTCCTTGCTCTCTAGCTGTGTCTATAGCTTCGTTAAATCTTTTTAAAAGATCGGTATCATCTTTTCTAATGCCTACACCAACTCCTGCTCCAAAAGGACCGCCTGAATAAACTGGTCCAGTTAAAACAACAGGTTTTCCAGATTTCTCAGAAAAATCTGTAATTGCTAGAATATCTGCCAAACCAGCATCACATCTACCCGCTGCTAAATCTAAGTTTACTTCATCTTGAGTTTTGTAAGTTCTAACTGTTGGTTTACCTACTAAACCTGACTCTAAGAAGTTTTGATGAATAGTTGCTGTTTGAACACATACAGTTTTTCCTGCAAGTGCTGTTGTTAGGTCTGCAAGTGTTTTTTTCGTTGCTGAGTCTGTGTTTGATAGATTAATTGCAGAAGTATCCATTCCTTCCAACGTTGAACCTTTCATGACTGCTAAAGAAGCACCATCAGATGCATATCCTTGAGAAAAATTAATTGTTTTCATTCTCTCTTCAGTAATAGACATTCCTGCCATGATAGCATCGTATTTTTTCATGGTTAGTCCTGGGATCATTCCATCCCAATCTTGTTCTACCAAAGTGCATTCAGCCCCCATATAAACGCAAAGAATATTAGCCAGTTCAATTTCAAAACCAATCAATTTCCCAGATTCATTTTTTGCATTCCAAGGTGGGTAAGCACCTTCTGTTCCTATTCTTATTTTATCAGCAAATACGTTTGCTGTTAATAATAGAGAAACAAAAATAGTTAAAATAGTCTTTTTAAATATAATCATTATTCCCTCCAAAAAATTAGAGCTAAGTATTTCACAATTTTACGGAATTAAAAGGATATTTTAACTGTGATGATTTATTGATGAGGCAAAATTCCAAGAACAATCAAAACTTGGTATGTAAACCCTATCTAAAGTTGTAT
>CAJWKX010000106.1 GCA_913043015.1 uncultured Candidatus Pelagibacter sp.
TTTGGATGACACCATATTTCATAACCTAACTCTCCAGTATAACCCGTTCTTGAAACAACAATAGGAATCCCTGTTACGCTATCTATTCTTGCTATTGATAACCTAAACCATTGAAGATCTTGGATGGAAGGCTGAGTATCAGGTGTCCATACAAATTTTTGTAAAATTTTTCTACTATTTGGCCCTTGAACAGCAATATTGTGAATTTGATCTGTTGATGACTTTATCCAAACTTTAAAATTTTTATTTTTTGCTTGTTCTTTTAACCATTCGCCACCGTATTCTTGACCTCCAATCCATCTGAAATTATCTTGTCCTAATTTCATTATAGTACCATCATCAATCATACACCCATTTTCATAACACATTGCTGTATACACAATTTGTCCGACAGATAATTTTTTTACATTACGAGTAAGAGTATATTGCATTAAATTTTCAGCATCTGGGCCTAAAATTTCAAATTTTCTCAAAGGAGAAAGGTCAGTTACGATCACATTTTCTCTGCAAGCTGTATACTCTTTAATAGCTCCATAATTTGTGTAATTATTAGCTAACCAATATCCATTATAGTTTATAAAATTTTTTGTAAGACTGGATGTTTTTTTATGAAAACCAGTTTCTTGCGTTAATTTTGGTTCTGAATCTGTGCTCACTCTAAAAGCTAGTCCCTTCGAAATTTTTTTTTCTTTAGGATAAGTTCTAACAAATATATCAGTAGGATTCCATCCATTTGCTGGGTCGACATCACAAGGGCAGGCTGAAGAAGCACAAGTTAAATCTTTTAAAGCTCTAAATAATACATAATCACCTGGCCTTGACCAAGGCTCATCA
This sequence comes from uncultured Candidatus Pelagibacter sp., assembly GCA_913043015.1. GTDB lineage: Bacteria > Pseudomonadota > Alphaproteobacteria > Pelagibacterales > Pelagibacteraceae > Pelagibacter. Next base: position 835 of record CAJWKX010000106.1, read on the forward strand.
AAAGAAGCAACATTATTAGCATCAATAGCAGTATTAAAAAAAAGATTTATTGCTATCCATCCTTTTCTTGGTTTAACTTCATATTTTTTTAAAACACCATTAAAATTATCTGAACAATTTATATGACCAAGATAACCCATATCTTCATAATATTTTGAAGTACATGCATAATTAAAAGTATCATGTCTTCCAACAGTATCTCTTACCACTTCAATAACTGGATTGTGTTCTGCATCAAAAAATTTAGAAAATAAACCTGGCGTTGGGTAAGCAGCAGCCATAAATGTACGAGTTGCTGTGGGGTCAATTATACTTTCAATTCCTTTATCAAGTTTAGATAGATCAAAAGCTAAAAAATCTGAGCATTGTCTTCCAGAAGTATCAATAATTTGAATATATTCACCTGCCTTTACTTCATAAGTTTCTGCAGTTCTTCTTTTAATAAATTTTTCATTTATTGGATCATAAAGTGGTTCTGGTAAAATATATTGTTCTACCGCTTCTTCAAACTTAGATTTATTTAGAAAAACTGTTAAATCTGTGGGAGGATTTTGTTCATGAATATTCATTGCTTCTCCTGGAGCTGCAAGCATAACAGTACATTTATCTTTTGATTGCAAAGTTATTTTTTCGCCCATTACACAATCTTCATCAAATATTATTGATGATTTAGCTTTGTCTAAATTAAATTTTTTACGTTCAAATAATTTAGAAATTTTTTCGTCTTGAGAAATTGTTTTTTTTGAAAAATTAGCGTTAGAATTTTCTTTTAAATTTAATATAGATAAATCACTTTTACCTTTTGAGTTAAAAACAACTATCTCGCAAGTCTGTTTACCTTCATCATTAATAATTTCTATTTTGTCTTCGGGAAAAACCTCTATTACAGATAAACCTCCACCTTTAACATAGTATCTTTCAACTCCAGGTGGTAAAATTCTTAAACCAGGAATTCTTATATTTGAGCTTGTTTGCATAGTAATCTTAATTGTATCAACACAAATTGATTTAGTAAATTAACACGTTGATAAAAACTATATATATTTATTATAATCATCATGATGTTGACTATAAGTATAAATAAGAACATAATTAACAGACTTAATATTAAGGAAAGGGGAAAGTATGAGAAAATTAATATCTATTTTATCTGCAGTAGTGATTTCATTAGTAAGTTTTGTTGGAATCTCAAATGCAGGAGATAGTAAAAAACCTATCGTAATACCAACACACAATTGGAATAGCCAAGTAGTAATGGCTTATGTTATAGGCGGAATTTTTGAAAGCATGGGAAACAATGTAGAATATGTACCGGCTGACACTCAGGCTGTTTATGAGTCAATTCGAATAGGCGATGTAACAATATCCCACGAAGTTTGGGAATCTGCTTTTGGTAAATCATTTACTGAAGCCATGGAAAAAGGTGGTTTACTTGATTGGGGAGATCACGATGCAAGAACTCTTGAAGATATGGGATATCCAAACTGGGTTGCTGAATTATGTCCAGGTCTTCCTGATTGGAATGCTTTAAAAAATCCAGATTGTGCTAAAAACTTTGTAACTCCTGACT
>CAJWKX010000107.1 GCA_913043015.1 uncultured Candidatus Pelagibacter sp.
GTAAAAACATTCCGATTCGAAAAAAACCTTCTTGAGTTTTTTGACTTAAAGGACGTCCTAAAATTTTTTCAAACCCATAAAACATTAAATGTCCACCATCTAATAATGGGATAGGAAATAAATTAATCAGGCCTAAACTAATTGAAATATAAGCCATAATACTTAAAAAAGGGACAATTCCAAATTCAGCAACTTGTCCAGTAATTTTAGCTATACGAATTGGACCACCTAGTTGAGAACTGTCACCTGACCCGGTTAGAATTGATCCTAAATATTTTAGAGAAGAAATAGTTACAAAATAAACTTCATTTAAAGAATAATATAGGGCTTTGGCAGGACCAAGTTTGACATGGTTAACTTTATTATTATATGGGCCTAACATAATTCCAATCATTCTTTTATTAATTTTGTTACCTAAATTATCTTCTGTCTCTACGATATTTGGTTTTACTTTTAATAGAACATCTTGATCATATCTTGAAACTTTAAAATCAATAAAATCAGAAGTTGACATTGTAATTAACTTTGAAACATCAAGTATGCTTTTAACTTCATTACCATCAATCTCTAAAATAACATCATTTTTCATCAATCCAGCAACTTCGGCTGGGCTATCTTTTTGAACTTCATTAATTACAGCTGGTGTAAAATCCTTTCCAACAAACATATAAATAAATAAAAAGATGACTACAGCTAAAATAAAATTTGCCATAGGTCCTGCGGCAACAATTAACGATCTTTGATAAAGAGGTTTTAAAATAAATAGTTTTTTTCTTTCCTCCTCGCTATATTTATTAATTATTTCTTCTTGATCGCTTTGAGAAAATACATTTCTATCACCAAAAAATTTGACATATCCGCCTAATGGAATCCAACATATTTTCCAACGAGTCCCTAGTTTATCATTCCAGCCAAATAATTCTTTTCCAAAACCAATTGAAAAGTCAGTAACTTTTACTCCATATTTCTTAGCAAAATAATAGTGTCCAAACTCATGAATAAAAACCACTACTAAAATCAAAACTATAAATGGTAATATAGAATTAAGCATTAATTATGATTCTAATCATTTTATTTAATTTTCCAAGTCAGTATTGGAAAAAATGTAGCAACTAAAAATGACATAAATAGTAATGATTGTGACATAAATGTCGGAAAATTGCTCACTGGAAATAAAATTCCAATTAATATTGATTTAGAAAAATCTGGACTTGGAAATAACAATAATCCTGCAAATAAGCCAATTGTAATTGAAATATATGCGTTTTTTTCACTTAGTTTTTTATCATAAAAACTACAAAAAATAGTTAATACAGCAGCACAACACAATAGATCAGCTAATAAAAATAAATATAAAATACTTAACCCTTTTGAGGCAACTATTAATGCAATTAATGATAATAAAAAAATTATATTTTTAGATAATTTTAAATAATCACTTTTAAATTTTAATATTTTGTTTCCATCGACAATTATCAAGCTAGAAATTGCATTAATTAATGTATCAATACTGCTAATCGTAAGCGAGATAGCTAAAATTATTACTATTACAGATATTATTGAATTCTGTTCTTTCAATAATAATGAAAAAAAAGCTAGATCTGGAATAACGCTAGAATTAATTGATGCAGCTACTAGTCCGCTAAAACCCATAAAAAAAACAATAGGAATTATTATAAAAAAAGAAATGATTAAACTCTTTTTTAAGACTTCATTACTTTTTGCAGCATAAACTCTTTGCCAATTTCCTTGGTGAAATAAATTGGTTGCTGCTACAGCAATAAAGAATGTTAATCCTGCAGTAAAATTGGGCAAATAACCAGAGCTCAATAAAATAGGTTTATTCTGCTTTATAAACTCAAAGCTAAATTCACTAGAATTAAATGATATTAAATAGCTAAACGATATTAGTAGTAATAATGAAATTACTATAAACTGAATATTATCTGTAAAAATAGAAGCTCTTAAACCACCATACAAAGTATAAATAAGAGAACTAACAATAACAATTAAAGCAGTAATCCATAAACTTGTTCCTGAAATATAATTTACTAATAATGATACTGCAGTTACCTCCGCAATTAGAAAAATAAACATATAAAAGATTGACAAAAATAAAATAAGTTTAAATAATTTTTTTCCAAACCTTAACCTAACTACCTCAATTATTGTTTTTCCTTTTGGATATAATTTTCTGAATTTTTCTCCCAAATAAATTAAGGCAAATAAAGGAAATGCTGTTCCAAGTGCATATCCAATTACAGCGCCCAAACCTCCCCATGTAGCTGCTGAAGCAGGTCCAAATAAAATCCAAGCACCAAGAGCCGATGCAACCAAACTAGTTGTTAAAGAAAATACTCCAATACTTCTGTTTGCTAATAAATAGTTATTTAATCCTTGATA
>CAJWKX010000108.1 GCA_913043015.1 uncultured Candidatus Pelagibacter sp.
TTGTTTCTATGGTCTATGAATGAAGTTTACCCAACTTTGTTCGAAGTGTGAAAAAAATTATGAAAATTTATCCCGCCTCTGGTTTCGGGGTGCTTGGTTGATTGCACAGAGCAACAGAACGCCGCTTTTTTTAGTTTGATAAAGCGTATTTAACAAAATTTTCACCGACTTTTTTATAAACGTCTCTGAGGTAATTATCATTTTCATATCTCACTTTTCTAAACTGACTTTGTAGGCTAGGAATTCTTGTTACAATTTTTGATATAGCATTTATGTTTGTGCCCCAACGTTTGAATACATCTTTTCTTATTATCTTTTGATCTTTAGTAAATTCAAAAATTAATTTTTCACCGCCTAGGGGAAATTTATATTCACTAAGCCTTTTGTTTTCTTTTTCATCATCCAGCCATTTTAAGATATCATAATTAAATATATTCTCGACAGGCGTGGTTTCGACATTTGCATTAAGTAAAGCATTTATTTTTAATCTACAAAAATTTGCTATTTCAGACAACTCTGACTTGATAATTTTAGCAGAATTAATATTAATCTGTTTATCTATAACTGTCTTGGAGACTTGTTGCTCAAAATAATCTATCCAATCTAAACCAGACTCGACTAGACTCTTTGACTTATATTTAAAAATTAAATTTCCTCCAACTTCTCCATTTTTAAGTTTTAAATAATTTTTATCTTTTTTATAATATTCAATCAAATTTTCTTCTGAATCCCATAACTCATTTTTTGTTTCATTAACGAACTCATTTATTAATTTTTGTATATTTTTTGAACTATCAGAAATGTTGTCGTATAAAATTCTTAACAATGAAGCTGGTTGTATACCGAATTTTTTTGAAAACTTAAAAAATTCGTAAAAAGCTTTTCCGTTATGCAAGGACTCAACTAATACAGCCAAAACTCTTATATAGAGATAATCTTCGAAAGAAAGATCTTTATGTTCGACTCCAACTTCCTCATAATCCATAATTTTCTGACCATCATATTCTCCAAAATTTAAAGGTACAATTCTAAACTTACATTTATATCTAAATTTATCTCTGTACTGGGGATTTTTGAATTTTGTTCCATGTAACATCATCAAAGTATAAATTGTAACAGAGCTAGTGTTAGCATTTAGTATATTATTTAAACCTCTGATAAAGGTTTCTTTTGTTTCTCCAGGTAATGCCATAATTAATTCACCTTTGGTACTTTTTCCTTCGGATCTAAGATGATTGTTTACCTCAATCATATGTTCTAATTTTATGTTTGACCGTCTTATATTTGTTAACACCTGTTCATCCATTGATTGCATAGACATATTTACTCCAAACATATTGCCAAGAATTTTTGTTATTTCTATTACCCTTGCTTTGCTGTTCTTGCCTGTAGTAGCCATAACTTGTAGGGGCCAACCATATTTCTTTTTACTTTTAATTATAAATTCACAAGTTTTTCTATCTTGCGGGTACATTCCAAAATTGACGTCTGCAAAATGTAAACTTGTAATACCTAATTTTCCTGTTTTTTTGCCAATATATTCGATTTCTTCTTTAACACGATCTTCTGAAAATTTATTTATCTTATGAAAATAGTCTGCACCTGTATGACAAAATGAACATGTAAAAGGACATCCTCGATTTGTTTCTATAAATGGAGTTAATTTACCGTCAAAAAACTTATCTAAAATCCCTGTAAGATAAGGTGATGGAACTTCATCTAAATCTTTAATTCTTTCTAAAGAAGCACCTTTGACAAATATTTTTTCTTTTGATTTTTTGGAGTCTGGGTGAATAAAAGCACATCCATCAATTGGTTTTTCAAAAATTTTTTTTCTATCTTTATCGCTTTCCAAAACTCTTTGGACAATATTTGAACACGATTTCTCTCCTTCCAAAATAGTATAAATATCAGTGTTTAATCTGTTCAATAGGAACTCTTTTTGTAAAATTAATTCGTGAGGAAAATTACTTCCTCCTTGAGTTGTTACTACGTTAGGATTAAATTTTTTTGCAATCGATGCAACATGCTCTGATAAATTGCTATTCCAAGAATAATTACTTAAACAAATCATATCTGGTGGATTGTTTTTAATTGCCTGAATGGCATCATTTGGATATTTAAATAGGCTTAAATCTATTTTTTCTCCAAATATTTTTTTCATATAAGAACCTATGAATCCAATATTTATGGGTATTGTATCAGATACTAAAATAATCGTATCGTAAGTGAGATCGCATAAATAAACTCTAAGTTTATTTGACAATGAATTTCTCATACATTCTTTATTAATAATACTACATTAATAATACCACTAATTTCTTGGAGAGTCAGGTTCCTGAATCA
>CAJWKX010000109.1 GCA_913043015.1 uncultured Candidatus Pelagibacter sp.
TAGTACCAATAATCCTGCCATTAGTTGAAGCTTTAGGATTTAATTTAACTTGGTTCGCTATTCTTGTTGCTGTAAATCTTCAAACCGCCTGGCTATCACCACCCGTGGCACTTTCTGCTTATTTTTTAAAAGGAGTTGTTCCAGAATGGGATTTAAAAGATATTTATCTTGGCATGATGCAGTTTATGGTTCTCCAAATTATTGGATTAATAATAATAATTGTTTTCCCTAAAATTGTATTGTGGTTGCCAACTGTCTTATATGGACAGTAAAATATATTAGTTTAATATATTCTTGTGATTCAACAAAACGAAAATTTTCATCTTAAAAATTGGGAAATAGTCTCAGTAAATCCAAATAATAAAAACTGGGATTGGAAAGATTTATTTTGTTTTTGGGGAAATAATATTCAAACGTTGATTGGTTTTTCATTAATTTCTTCACTTTATCTAACTTACAATTTAAATTTTTTAATTGTTTTCATTGGTTGTCTAATAGCTTCTTTTTTAGTTTATATTTTTGCAAGCTTAGTAGGCAAGCCTTCCCAAAAATATGGGTTGCCATTTCCAGTAATTTTAAGAACATCAATGGGCATTAATGGAGCAAGGTATGTAGCGTTATTAAGAGGTTTAGTAGGTATTTTTATGTTTGGAGTTCAGACATTTTTTATATCTAAATCAATTGCATATCTAATCAGAATAACATTATTTTCTATAGAGAGTAGTTTTTTAGATCAAAGTATATTTTTATTTTTTTTTATGGGAATGAATATTATTGATGGTGTTGCTTTTTTATTTACATTATTAATTCAATATTGGCTTTTTAGCAAAGGACAATCAGTAAACAGATCATTTATAAATTTTTCAGCATTATTTGTTTATTTTGGATTAATTTTATTTTTGATAATAATTATTTCTGAGAATTTTATTGAAGTCTCAAATTCATTTAAATTGAGTTTAAATTATAAGAATGCTATTGCAAAAAATAATTTAGTTCCTTTAACGATGATAATAGGGACAATGTTTGCATATTTTTCAATTCTCATTGTAAATTTTGGCGATTTTTCTAGATATGTTAAAAATGAAAGCGAACTGAATAAAGGTAATTTAAGTTTAATATTGAATTTGGTCTTGTTTTCTTTTTTAGCTATTTTGATTGTTTTAGGTGTAGATATTATTTTAACAAAAAATGCAGTCCAAATTGACCAATTATTAACAAATCCTACAGATATAATTGGCAAATTTGACAACACATATTTGACAATTATATCTTTGATATTTATTTTATTCTCTTCAGCATCTACAAATTTAATTGCAAATTATATTCCTTCTCAAAACGCACTATTAAATTTTTTGCCTAAAAAACTTTCGTTAAAAAGTTCAGGATTTTTAATTATATTATTTGGTTTTTTTGTAGGATTACTTTGGTTGCCAATTATAAGCCGGATAGGAATCTTATCTTTGGTAGACACTATTGCTGCTTTTTTTGGTCCAATATTTGGAATAATGATTGCGGACTATTATTTTATAAGAAATAGAAATATATCAAATAAAGATATATTTTCTTCAGTATCAGGGGGCTTATATTTTTATTCAAATGGTTGGCAAATTAAAAGTATTTACGCCTTGTTTATCGGATTTATTTTTTCTGCTGCAACCATATGGAATGTTGATTTAAGAGTATTGCAAACTTTTTCATGGGTAATTGGCGCGTTTGTATCATGGTTAATATATTATTTATTGGCAAGTGATTAAATGAATCAATTTGATTTAAAAAATAGGACAGCAGTAATTACTGGTGGAGCTCAAGGATTAGGGCTTGGAATAGCAAAGCAATTTATTGAATCTGGTGCAGAAGTCATCATTTGGGATATAGATCAAGAAATAATTAAAAAAGCAAAACAACAGTTAAATAGTAATAAATTAACCTTACAAATAGTAGATGTTGCTGATTTTGAAAATGTTAAGAAAAACATAGAAGAAATAATTATTACCAAAAAGGTGGATATTTTTATTAATAATGCGGGAATCACTGGTTTAACGTCTAAATTATGGAATTATCCAATTGATGAGTGGCATAAAGTTTTAAATGTAAATCTCAATGGAACTTTTTATTGTTGCAAGGCGATAGTTCCTCATATGATAAAAAATAATTATGGAAGAATAGTAAATGTTGCTTCTGTAGCTGGAAAAGAAGGAAACGCTAATGCTAGCGCTTATAGCTCTGCAAAAGCTGCTGTAATAGGATTAACGAAATCTTTAGGTAAAGAATTAGCTGAGAAAAATATTGCTGTTAATGTAGTTACTCCAGCAAGTGCAAAAACCAGAATACTTGA
>CAJWKX010000110.1 GCA_913043015.1 uncultured Candidatus Pelagibacter sp.
ATTATCGCTACAGCTATGATTGGAGTAAAATTGGGTGGATGAGGTATTAATCTAGCAAAGGCTAAAATTAAAATAAGACTAATTGGAAAAATTTCTTTTTTTAAAATACTTAATAAATTTTGCATAATTTTAGTGTACCTTTTTTAATCCAAAATTAAAAGCCCTTCCCATCGTTGAATATTCATGAGCTTGTTGGTATTTTTCATCAAGTATATTATTAATACCTATCTGTATTTTATAATTATCGAATAAATTATAGCTATTAACTAAATCAAAAACCAAGTAGTCAGTTAATATTTGATCTGTCCAACTATCATTCGTGTTTCCAAAGTCTCTTGTTTCACCAATATATTTTCCTTTTAAAAAACTTTTTAAATTTTGGTTCATTGAGTAGCTAATATTAGTTTCAACAGCATGCCTAGGAACCCTTACTTTCGCTTTAGCAACTTTATTTCCAGTTAAACGACACTCATTATCTGCGTATGAAGCTAATTCATCAGGATCACAGGTACTAGCATCGTAAGAATCTGTAAATGTATATCCAAAATTTAAACCAAATTTACTATTCGTTGGTTTCCAATTAGCATTAAATTCAACACCTTCGCTAGTATTACGTCCAGTACCATTTCTCATTACCCAGTCGGTTCTTGCGTTACTAAAAAGTGGATTCTTTTGTTCAGTTTTAAAGTATGTTATATTTAATCCTAAATCTAAATTATTTAAGAAAGTATCATAGCCTAGATCAAAACTAAGACCTCTCTCGGATTGTAATTCTTCAAGTGTACCACCCTTATCAACAATCGTGCTAGAACCATAAATATAATCATACATTGCTGGGAATCTTACACCAGCTCCGAAAGAAGATCTGATCTTGCTATTTCCGTCTAATATATAGGCTGCGGTAACTCTTCCACTTGTTTTTCTTCCAACTGTCGTATGATCGTCACTTCGCAGGCCAAAAGTTGAATACAATTTTTCAAATGGCCTTAACTGAAGATCAAAATACTGAGAAATAATGCCTTCATCGTGCTCTCTCATATCGCCACCAGAATAATCTTTTGGATACTTTGAAGCATCAAACTCACTATCAATTCCGTAAACAATCTTATTATCTAAATTAAAATTAAATTCTCCAAGAAAATTAAAAGCATCCCTATAACCGAAATAATTTGTTTTTGTCTTTTCGTAATCAGTTGCAGCTCTTTCTATCAGAAGCTTGTTATATGAAAAAGTATTTTTAAATTTATTTTTTTTATGGACTAATTTTAAACTGTAAGATGCTTCTAAATTATCAGTACTATCATTAACGTCAGTATAAGTTTTATCAACCGCATCGTATTCATAAAACGTATCTGCAATTCTGAATGAGTTTTGTATTTTAAAATTTTCATTAATTTTGTAACCAATATTTGCAACAATGTTATCGTTTTTGTACTGATCTTTTTCATCATTATCGTTCATTGCTGAAATTCCATCTGTCACAAATTTATTTAACCCTAAATAGTAATTAAATTTATCGTCTGCACCATCAATAGAATACGAGATGTTTTTTGTGTTTTTAGAAGCCGTTTCAATCTCAAAATTTGAATGCTTTCCTTTTCTTCCTTTTTTGGTAAATATATTTATTGTTCCTCCAATAGCATTGCTTCCGTATAGAGAACTTTGGGTTCCTTTTAATATTTCAACTCTATCAATTCCATTTTTCATAATATTTTCTAGATAAAAACTACCATCTGATGATGAGGGATCTAACATCTTTACTCCATCAATATAAACTGTGGAGTATCTTTTCTCTAAACCGCGTAATTGAATTCCTATATTTGAGCCATGCCCACCCATCTGAAATAAATTTGTGCTTGTTGAGTTGTCGTCAATAACATTTGCTAAAGAAAAATGCGATGAATTATTAATTGTATCGCTGGTAAAAACTTCAATAGTACTTCCTACTGTACTTAACGATTGAACTGTCTTTCCAGGCGAGATAACTATTATCGGTATATCTTGAGCAAAAAGATTATTTACTGAAAAAACTAAAGTTATTAATATTTTAATTATCTTTCTTAGCATAAGCATAAAATTTCATGCCACTGCTAATTTTTCATAATAGAACTAGACTTTTCCTGGCCTTCGTTCAACAGCGGGCTATACTGGGTGGTGCTCCGACTTTAACGGTTCCAGGAAGAATTAATGAATTTCACATTGATTTTCCACCAAATTCAGTATTCAAAATTATTCATTTATTTAAATTTAAAGTCAAACAAATAAAGTGTGTGTACTGTCAAATGCTAAAGTACTTTTATGAAAAA
>CAJWKX010000111.1 GCA_913043015.1 uncultured Candidatus Pelagibacter sp.
TGAATTTAAATTTTCTATAAATTATTAATTGAAAAATTTATTAACCAAAAAAAGCCCAAGTGCTACCGCAGGTCCAATGCCAAAAGCAAATAATAATGTACCAATTCCAACGGAACCTCCCAAATACCAACCTATTGATACTACGGTGATTTCTAAAAAAACTCTAACTAATGCAATAGGTAGATTTGTTTTTCTCTGCAGCCCTGTCATTAAGCCATCCCTTGGACCAGGACCTAAATTAGCAATTAAATAAAATCCACTACCTAAACCAACAAGTAAAACGGCTAATACTGCCATTAAAATTTGATAAAAATAATTTTCAGGTGTTTCTATTAAAGCTAATGAAATATCTATCATTATAGCAATGATTATAGCATTTAGTATTGTTCCTATTCCTGGTTTTTCATTTAAGAAAATCCACAAGAAAATTACAAACAGGCTAATAAAAAAAGTAATTACACCTATAGAATAATTAACATTTAAAGATATACCTTGGGCAAGAACACTCCAGGGAGAGGCTCCGGTTGAAGAAACCAATAATAAACCTTCACCTAGGCCAAAAAATGTTAATCCTAAACATAAAAATAAAAAAGTGGAAATTTTTGGCTTAAAATTCAAAGGTTTTTTTGAACTCCAATATGTTTTTGGTATTTTTTTTATAGTTAAAATCATTTTTTTTGATTAATATTTATGTATTCATAACTTAAATTTCAATTAAATGAATAAATATATTTACATTTTACTATTAATAATTTTTGGACTTAAAACTCATTCTTACGCTGATAGTTACAAAGGTATAAAAAAAATTGATATGGAGGTTTTTAGAAATGGTGAAGTGATTGGATATAGTAATTACTTTTTTGATCAAACCGATAATAGAGTAATAATAAAAAATCATACCAAATTTACAGTAGAATTGTTTGGAGTTAGTGTGTTTTCCATTTCTAGTGAGGCAATAGAAACTTATGAGAATGATGAATTAATTTATTTTGAATCAAACACATCCCAAAATGATAAAAAAAAATATGTAAAATTAAATTATGATCAATCATTAAAAAAATTAATTATAGATGGATCTTCATATAAAGGAGAAGCTAGTACAGATTGTATTGTAGGAAACTGGTGGAATCATAAAATTTTAAAGGCAAGCTGCCAAATTAGTCCTCTTTCGGGAAGTATAAAAGATCAAATAGTTACTTTTCTTGGTAAAGAAAATATTTCTCTTTATGGAAAAAATTATTTAGTTCATCATTATAAATTAAAATCCAAGGATGAAAATATACCGGATAATAAAAAACTAGATTTTGATATTTGGTTTAATTCAGAAAATAATTTAATATTAAAAGTGGCCTATTCTAAAATGGGAGATTGGGAGTATAAATTAAAAAATTTTGAATAATTAACTTATGTCTATTTGGGGTAGCTTAATTGGTGGAATGATAGGTTTCTCTCTTGGAGGACCCTTTGGAATGTTATTGGGTTCATTCTTAGGAGGAAAAATTTCAAGGGCTAGATCTCAAGGTAGATTTAGTTCGTTTGCACAACCTCAACAAGTCTTTGCTTTGTCATTAATAGTTTTGTCTGCAAAATTAAGCAAAGCTGATGGTCAAGTTAGTCGTGAGGAATTAGTAGCTGTCAAAGATAAATTAAGAATACCAAATAATGAATTAGATCAAGTTGGAAAAATATTTAACAAAGCAAAAGAAGAAAGTACAGGCTATGAGCCATATGCTCAACAAATAGCTCAAATTTATCGAGGAAACTTAAATGTATTAGAAGAAGTAATAAATATACTGTTTTACATAGCTGAAGCAGATGGAAATGTTAGCGAAGCTGAATTAAAGATGATTGAACATATTGCTCAAATTTTTGGTTTAAATCAGATTCAATTTAATGGAATAAAGGAAGGTAGAAAATCATCGGATAAATTGAATCCTTATATTGTTCTAGAAAGTAGTCCAGATGATGATCTTCAAACTATTAGAAAAAGGTATTTGAAACTTAGTAAAGAACATCACCCTGATGTGCTTATAAATAAAGGTGTTCCTAAAGAAGTAATTGATGAAAGTAAAAAGAAAATGAGAGCAATAAATTCTGCTTGGAATCAAATAGAAAAATTAAAATCTTCTTAAAATTGCTCTTCCTCTGTTGATCCTTCCATAGCTGCTGTAGAACTTTTTCCAGAACTTATAGTATTTGATACAGCATCGAAATATGAAGTGCCCACTTCTCTTTGATGTTTAACGCTAGTATATCCATCTTTTTCTCTTGCAAATTCTTGTTGTTGAATTTTTGAATATG
>CAJWKX010000112.1 GCA_913043015.1 uncultured Candidatus Pelagibacter sp.
ACCGTTGAATCAATGCCGATAGATAAAAATTTAGAATTTGTAGCTGTAGATGAAATACAAATGTGTTCTGACAATGAAAGAGGACACATTTTTTCTGATAGGCTGATAAATCTTCGTGGAGAAAAACTAACAATGTTTATGGGTTCAAATACTATAAAAAATATAATTTCTAAACTTGAAGAAGATGTAGAATTTATAAACAAAGAAAGATTGTCAAAATTAACTTATGTTGGGCACAAAAAAATTTCTAGAATTGAAAGAAAAAGTGCAATTATAGCTTTTTCAGCTGAAGAAGTTTATGCAATAGCAGAATTAATCAGAAGGCAAAAAGGTGGTGCGGCAATTGTAATGGGATCCCTAAGCCCAAAAACAAGGAATGCTCAAGTAAATCTCTATCATTCTGGAGATGTAGATTATCTTGTGGCAACTGATGCAATTGGAATGGGGATAAATATGGATTTAGACAATGTTTATTTCTCAAATCTAAAAAAATATGATGGAAAGAAGCTAAGAAGATTAAATCTTGCAGAAATTGGTCAAATTTCAGGTAGAGCAGGAAGATATTTAAACGATGGTGCTTTTGGAATAACTGAAGATTGTGGAAAAATAAATGCAGAAGAGGTTAATTTAATTGAAAATCATAAGTTTGAAGAAATAAGTACCCTTTTTTGGAGAAATTCTAATCTTAACTTTAATAGTGCATCAGGCTTATTAAAATCCTTGGAAGAAAAACCAAATAAAGATTGGTTAAGAAGAATACACGAATGTGCAGATGAAAAAGTATTAAAATATTTTTTGAAAAACTTTAGAGATCAAAAAATTGTTCAAAATGAAAATGAATTAAAATTATTATGGGAATGCTGTCAAATACCTGATTTTGCTAAAAAAAATTATGGTCATCATTTAGAAGTTGTGAACAAGATTTTTGGATTTTTAAATAGCAAAAAAGGTAAAATAATTAATAATTACATGAAGCAACAACTATCTTTATTAAATAAATTAGATGGAAATGTAGACTCAATATCAAATCGGATTGCAAATGTTAGAACATGGTCTTATGTATCAAACAAAATTAATTGGGTTGAAAACCAAGATTATTGGATTGAAAGAACAAAATCATTGGAAGATAAATTATCAGACCGTTTGCATGAAGAATTAACAAAAAGTTTTATTGATAAAAGAGCAAGTGTTCTTAGCAAAGGACTAAAGCAAGACATTACTTTTGATACTCAAATTCTAGAAAATGAGAAAGTAATGATAAATAATCAGTTTATAGGTCAACTTAAAGGATTAAAACTAGAGCTAGATTTAAAAATAGGAGCTTTAGATACAGATATAAAATCATTAAAAAAAGCAGCAAGACAAAATGTGGGGCCTGAAATTTTAAAAAGGATTGAACAAATAAAAAGAACCAGTTTAATTGAACTACAGGACGATTTTAAAATTTACTGGGGAAAATTTCCTATTGCTAAACTTTCCCCTGGTAAAGATTACTTAAATCCGGAATTGTTACTAATTATCGATGACATGATAGAAAGTTCTAATCAGCTTGAATTATATAATTATTTAATGAATTGGCTTAATAATAAAATTAAAGATGATCTAAAAAGCTTAATAGATTTAAAACAAATTAAGATCAATAATCCTTCAATAAGAGCTTTGGCTTATCAATTATATGAAGGCAATGGCGTAATAAAAAGAGAGCATGTATCAAATTTTTTAAACAAATTAGGTCAAGAAGAAAGAAGAGTCTTAAGAGAATTAGGAGTTAAATTTGGAAGATATCATATATTTTTATATAAGCTATTTAAACCAAATGCAGTTTCATTAAGAATTGCTCTTTGGAGAAATTATCATCAAAAATATTTTCAACTTAAACTTCCTAAATTTGGTTTGAATTTTCTAGAACACAAAAATCCAGAAAATAAAAATTTCATGCTTTTATGTGGTTTTGAAAAATTTGATCAATTTTTTGTCAGAATAGATATTCTGGAAAGATTATTTGTAAAAATAATGAATTCAAATTTAGAAAATAAAAATGAAATAAAATTAATCCCTGAAATGCTTAATTTATTAGGTTGTAGCAAAGATAATTTCATAAAATTAATTCAAAAAATGAATTACAAAACTTTTAAAAAAAATAATGAAACTTTTTTTAAATATGTTCCAATAAAAACATTCAAAAAAAATTACCAATTTAAAAGTAATAAAAAAGATAATCCATTTATCATCCTAAAACAAATGAGTTTTAAATAATTTTAAATTTTT
>CAJWKX010000113.1 GCA_913043015.1 uncultured Candidatus Pelagibacter sp.
AAACTAATAGTTTATAAATATTTTATACATGAATAATTTACATCAAATATATTTAGTCTCGGATTCCACCGGCGAAACCTTAGATAGAATATTTATGGCTTTAAGAGCACAATTTAACAAATTCGAATATGAATCAAACCATTTTTCATTCACAAGAACCGAAAATCAAATACTTAAGATTTTAGAAGGTGCAAAAAAAAGAAAAAACCCAATAATTTTATATACTATTGTTAATAGTAAATTAGCTAAATTTCTTGCAGATCAATCAAATGAAAAAAACATTCCTTGTTTTGGAGTTTTGGGAGATCTTATATTAAACTTTTCTAAAATTTTAAATCAGAAAGCAACACACGAACCTAGCGGTCAACATGTGTTGAATAAAGAATATTATGATAGAATCGAAGCAATACAGTTTACAATGGATCATGATGATGGTAACCAAACCGGTGATATTGAAAAATCAGACATTATACTTCTTGGCGTAAGCAGAACCAGCAAAACACCAACATCTATTTATCTTGCAAATAGAGGTTATAAAACTTCTAATATTCCAATAGTAAATGATAAATCTATTCCAGAAAAAATCCTTAATAAGAATTTTAAACTTTGTATAGTTGGCCTAACATTCGAAGCTGAAAGATTACACGATATTAGAAAAAATAGACTTTCATCCTTAAAGGAAAACCAAAACACAGATTATGTAAATATAGATAAAATTAGAAATGAAGTAGAAAATTCAAAAAAATTATTTAAAAAAAATCAATGGCCGACTATTGATGTAACTAGAAAATCTGTTGAAGAAACGGCTGCTTCAATTATTAAAATTTATGAAATAAAGAATAAAAAAAATGACCAATATAATTTTAGCCTCTAAAAGCAAAGCAAGAAAAGAAATTTTAGAAAAAAATGGTATCAAATGTTTGGTTGTGTTATCTAATATTGACGAAGAGCCAGTAAAAGAAAGTCTTTTATATAAGGGAGCATCTCCTGAAATTATATCTAAAAATTTAGCCGAATTGAAAGCTAATAAAGTAAGCGAAAAATTTAATGGAGAATTAGTATTAGGAGCTGACAGCGTTATAGATTTAAATGGTGAATTAATATCAAAACCCTCAAGTAGAGATAATGCTTTAAAGATATTAAATAAATTAAATGGAAAAAAACATTGCTTAATAAGTTCAGCATGTATTTCAAAAAATGGATCAATAATTTGGAATTATACCGACAAAGCAGTATTAACAATGAAAAAGATGTCCATTCAACAACTTATAGAATATTTATCAAAAATAAAGGATGAAGCTCTATACGCCCATAATGTTTATCAAATTGAAGGAGAAGGAAGAAACTTATTTTCAAAAATGGAGGGTGATGAAGATACAATTATGGGTTTACCAGTTAAAAAAATAAAAGAATATTTAAAAATTATGAAATATAAAAAACAATGAAAAAATATTTAGTAATAGGAAATCCAATAGAACATTCTTTATCATCCAAGCTGCATAACTATTGGATTAAAAAAAATAACATTGATGCGATTTATGATAAAAAACAAGTTAGTGAGAGTGACATAAAAGACATAATTTCTGATATTAAAAACGAAAAAATTAATGGAATAAATGTAACTATGCCATTTAAAAAATCAATTATTCCTTTTATAGATAAATTAAGTTTCGAAGCAAATGAGTCACAATCAGTAAATACTATTTATCTAGAAAGTGGCAAAATCATTGGTCATAATACTGACATAGCAGGTTTTGAATTAGGATTAAGACATTTTAAATACGATGTTAAAGATAAAAAAGTTCTTATTTTGGGAGCAGGTGGAGTTGTTTCTTCTATGATTTTAGCTCTTAATAAAATGAAAGTTTCAAAAATTATTCTGAGCAATAGAACTAAAAAAAAAGCGGAAGATTTAAAAAGATATTTTAAAGATTTAGATATAGTTACATGGGGAAAAGTTCCTAATTTTGATATGATTATTAATGCTACAAGCATTGGTCTTAAGGAAGAAGACGAAATAAAATTGAATTATTCAAAAATAAGTCCCAATAAGTTTTTTTATGATGTAATTTATAATCCGCAACAAACGAATTTTTTAAAAAAAGCTAAAGAATATGGAAACAAAACAGGGAATGGAAAGATGATGTTTATTTATCAAGCGCGTCAAGCATTCACTATTTGGCATAAATTATTGCCAGAAATAAATGATGAAATCATAAAACTATTAGATTAATGATTAA
>CAJWKX010000114.1 GCA_913043015.1 uncultured Candidatus Pelagibacter sp.
ATCTTTTCCAGCACCTTTAATTCTTGTGGTAGCTATTTTAGTTTGACCAGATGGATTGGAAACTCCTTTAAAATATCCTGGAGCTTCAAAATGACCTGGAGATAAAATTCCTAATTTTTTAGAAATAATATCATGACCACTTTCATCCGTTAATAATTTTGAAACTTTAAAATGATATTCAGATTTTATTATAGATGAAGCATTTTCTAAACCATCTAGATGCTTAGTATATTTACTACCTGGTACTGTTTCCCAAGATACAAATGCTAAATTGTCATCCAGAGTATCTGCAAAATTAATCGCAGCCTTCTCTATATCCTGTGAAGCAATTTTATAATTCATTGCGGTATTAAATCTTAAATCTGCAAACTCTTTTTCCTTACCTTTAACTGGAACAATATGTCCACCCTTTCTTACTCCAACACCGGACTTTAATGCCTTCTCAGAAAATAAACTTTTTGTTGTATCAAATCGTGCTTTTGTGGATACCCAGATTGCTGCCTGAGCCTGATCAATATCCAATTTCTTTTTCTTGGCAACGGTACCAACTACACTTTCAATAAAGTTATACTTTGGTCCATCCTTTAATTCCTTGTTAACAAAGCCACCAGCTCTATTCATCCAGAGATCAATTGTTGCTGCTTGTTTTATACTTGGATCAATTTTCTTCATGATGTTGCCATAAAAACTATTTGTTTTACGACCACCCCAAGCAATATTTTCATTTAACAATAAATGAGCTTTTAAGTCTTTGGCTCTCTCTGCAATGTTTTCGTAGGTACCATGTCGGACAACCATGAGATTTCCATCTTCTAGATCAACTAATTCTAATCCTGTGGATTTTTCTCCTTTGACTCTTGCGCCTCCGCCATACTTTGCAAGTAAGTCTTTTTTAAATTTTTTAATTTGATTATCGTTTATTTTTTTTCCATTTATATATTCTGGAAGTTTAGCTTTTTCTAATATTTCTCCATCCCAAATCTTTTGTCCTGTTTTAAACCTATTCCAGGCTTTAATCGCAAACTGTGTATTATGTGGAATTTGTTTTTGTGGTGAATAGATTGCTAAAATTTGAGCAAATTTATCTGCTGCTTTTTTATCTCCACCTACATATTTTAAAATATTTTCGCCACTTAGTTTATACCAATCTTTTCCAATTTTTCCTTCTTCTGCCTGTTTTAAAAACCTACTTGTGGTTTTTTTTTCGAAGAGTTTACTTCCGAACTTTTTTAGTGAAGGAAGTACCTCCCCAGCTTTGGTAGATAATAATTTTTCTAAAGCTACTGGACTCATACCCATCTTCATTACTTTAGGATCGGTTACATCAATAATTGGCTTTGCGTTTGGATCGATTGGAGGAATTTCTACTTGTTCATTAGGATTCAAAGTATCATAAGCAGACATACCCAACACACCTGTTGCGGCTGCTCCTTTTGCAAGATCGCTTACCGTTTCCGCTTTAGTATTTCTTTTAATAAATTTTAAAGCTGATCCTAAACCTTGAAATAGCTTTGCACTACCCCAACCTTCGAACAATTGAAATGCATCATCCACTAATTTATCTTCTGGTGTATCTGGTAAAACACCAAGTATATGTTTTAAATTGCTAACAAATTCACTAGGAATATAAAGAGTAGAATTTTCTTCATCTTCCGCAAAAGACATCATGTAACTAATACCGAGTGCTAGTGGCGCTCTGTGACTTATTTTTTTTATACCAGCTTTTTTCAAAATTCTATCAACGACAACATACGCTGGCACATCCTGAAATATCATACCAACCCAGTCGGATTTTAAACCTTCTACATCTTCTCTTTGTTTTTCAAATTTATTTCTGGCGTTTTCTAAATTATCGGACCATTTATTGAATATCTCCGATCTATCATAATTTTCATCAATGCTAAAAAGTTTATCAAAGGTATTAAAAATATTAGTTCCAAAATCAGCAACATTAATTAATCCTTCAGGAACTCTTGATTTTATAGATGTAACAATATCTGAATCTTTTAGTTCATTGCCAAATTCTAAAAGATCTTCTATAAAACTTTCTTCACTTGCTTTCTGAACTTTCGGATCTTCTTCCTTAATAGGATAGTTTCCAGCCGCAGTTTCCTTATCAATGCCTAGATATTCGTTAGTATCAACTTTGTTCTCTACTAATAATTTATAAGCTTTGTTATTTCGTAATTCTTTAGAATTATTATAAGTCTGTAATTTTTCTACTAGATCAAA
>CAJWKX010000115.1 GCA_913043015.1 uncultured Candidatus Pelagibacter sp.
ACTAATTCTAGTTTAAGTTTTCTTGAAACTTCATCAATAACATTAGTCCAGTCAAGGAATTTTGTTTGTTTGAAAATAGTTGTATTTTGATACCACTTAAAACCCTTTTCATTTATACCCCACCTCCAGTCTGAACTAACATCTAGCAAAAGCCAAGTTTTTGTCTCCATTGTTCCAGCAAGATGTGCTACAGATGTGTCCACTGATATGATTAAATCTAAGTTGTGAATAATCCCAATCGTATCATCGTATGAATTTTCCCCAAGATCAATTTTTTGTGAAAAATCAATTATTCGATCTTTGTATTTAAATTTTTCAATTTGTTCTGAACCATATCCTTTAACAAGACTTACAAATATTAAATCATTATTTTCAAATATTTTTTCAAAACTCTTTAGTGGGATTGATCTCATATAATCTCTTGGATAATACTGACCACCCTGCCAATTCAATCCAATTTTGGGACCTTTTATTGTGTTTAATTGAATCTTCCACTTTTCTAATGATTTATTATTTGTTTTTATAAAATTCACATTTTTTGCAAATTCTTTATCTAATTTATAAAATATTCCTGGTAAACTTATCAAATACTGAAAATAATCAAAACTTGGTGTTTTGTCGCCTTCGGCAATAATATCAAAGTGTAAATTTCTAAAAATATACGCCAAATTTTTTTTTGTTACAAAAATAATTTTAGTTGAGTATTTTTTGTTTATTAAGTAAAGATACCTAAAATAATGAAGCATATCACCATCTCCTCCTTCTGAAATAATACAAATTACCTTATTATCTAAACTTTCACCTTGCCACTCTTTTGTCTTATTCCCAAAACTTGATCTGTAATTACTTATTTTTTTTCTACTTTCCCAACCAATAAATCCTTTATTTAAGTTACATCTAGATAACTGCAAATGACTGTAGGCATGTAAAATGTAATCATTCTTTGGATAATATTTAAGACCATTTTCAAAAATTTTTTCTGAATTTTGAAAATCAGCTATCCTATAATATGCTGTTCCTAAATTTGTATAAGTAATTGGATTATTTTTATTAAATTCTAATGCTTTGGAATAATATTTTATACATTTTTCTGTCTTTTCCATTTTTAAATATAAAAAACCAAGATTATTAAAGGTATTAAATGAATTAGGTTTTAATTTGATGCTCTCATGAAGTATTTGTTCTGCATGTTGGAATTCTTTTAACTGAATTAATACCAAACTTAACTTATTTGATACATCAATATCTTTAGTATTTATCTTATAAATTTTTTCAAAAAAAAATTTGGCTTCTTTAAAGTTTTGAACTTTGTAAAAAATTAAACCAATCATTAAGTTGGCATCTCTATGATATTCATCAACTGAAATAACTTTAAATAGATAAGTCTTAGATTTATCTAATTCATTTTTTTCAAACGAAATTACTCCTAAATAAAAATTTGAAATGATTTCATTCGAGTCAATTTCTAAAACTTTTTTGAATTCATTTTTAGAATTATTAAAATCTCCTTTTTTAAAGGAATCTAAACCTCTTTTTATTTTAGATTTAATTAATTCCAGCATAACATTTGGATTTAGCTGTTCTCTTGATAATCTTTTCTACTAAATCAAAAAATGAGCTTTGAAAAATTTCCTGATCAATGGATGCTGTTTCATCGAAAATTCTAGATCCAATTAACGATAGGGCTTCATTAAATTTTTTGTGAGTATTTATAAATAAGTTAAAAAGAATTTGTAAACTATACTCAAAAGAGCAGCCAATATCAGGATGAAAGTTGAGAATACGTTGAAAAAAAGTGGTGCCTGATTTAGCAGGACCGCTGCAAAAAAAAATTATCTGTTGTGACACGTTTATATATTTAAACAATAAAAAAAAATAAAAATTGATCTAAATCAACTCTGCTCAACTGTAACAAATTTTTCGCACTTTATGTTTTATTCAACAGTAACGGTATAAATTTGATTATATAATTAAGACTAGGATTGATTTAAATTTATGAATTAAGGAAGTTTATAAAATTTAATTAATTATTTAATAAATAAATCTCTCAGATTTTTATTTATTGAGTTGATTACTGGATCCCAATTATTGATTTTTTTTTGATTATATATC
>CAJWKX010000116.1 GCA_913043015.1 uncultured Candidatus Pelagibacter sp.
TTGAAAAAGCAAAAAGATTAACCGAACATAAAAAAGATGTTGTAATTTTATTAGATTCAATAACAAGACTTGGAAGAGCGTATAATGCTGTTGTTCCAAGCTCTGGTAAAGTTTTAACTGGTGGCGTTGATGCAAATGCATTACAAAGACCAAAAAGGTTTTTCGGCGCAGCCAGAAATATTGAAGAAGGTGGTTCATTAACAATTATAGCAACTGCATTGATTGATACAGGAAGCAGAATGGATGAAGTAATTTTTGAAGAATTTAAAGGTACTGGTAATAGTGAAACTATATTAGATAGAAAAATATCAGAGAAAAGAATTTTTCCTGCAATGGACATAACTAAATCTGGAACAAGACGAGAAGAATTGATATTTGATAAAAATGATCTTCAAAAAATGAACGTGCTAAGAAGAATTATAGCTTCAATGGGTCCAATGGATGCAATAGATTTTATTAATTCTAAACTAAAAAATACTAAAAATAATGCTGAGTTCTTTAATTCAATGAATAAACCTGCCTAACAGTATAGTTTTTAGTGTAAAATTTTTTTTTTTTCTTTAAATTTAAATTATGGATATTAAGGAAAAAATTTCACAGTTACAAAATCACCTTAGGGCAGAAAATTTTAAATTTGTTATAGACGAATGTAATAAATTAATTAATAAATATCCAAACAACTCATTTTATTATAATCTCTGTGGTCTGGCCCTTCAGGCTAGTAAAAATATTCAAATATCTATTGAATATTTCAAAAAATCAATTGATTTAGACAATTATAATATTGCAGCAAGGAACAATTTGGCTAATTCATATAAAGCTATAGGCAATTATAGTTTGTCAGAAAAGTATTATCAAAGCGTTTTAAAAATTAATCCTAATTATATTCAAACACTAAATAATTTTGCAAATTTAAAATCGGCACTTAATGATTATGACTTGTCAATAGATTATCTAGAAAAAGCTCTAAAAATTGATCAGAATAATGCCATTATTCTTTATAATTTAGCTGACTCTTATAAATCAATTGGAAATTTTCAAAAAGCAAAAAAAATTTATGAAAAAACTATTAGCAAATATCCGCAACACACAGCATCTCATTTAAATCTTAGTTCGATAAATATTTATAATTCTAATTCAAATCATTTTAAACAAATGTTAACACTTATCGAAGATAAAAAGTTAAAACCAAAAAATATAATTGATTTATCTTTTGCAATTGGAAAAGCATATGAAGATTTAAAAAATTATGAAAAATCTTTTTTATATTACAAAAAAGGAAATTTATTAAAGAAAGAGATAATAAACTATGATATTAAACAAGATAAAGAATTATTTAATAGTATAATTGAAAGTTTTAAAGACATAGATTTAAATAAAAAAATAAATATTAAGAATAAAAAAAAAGTTATTTTTATTTGTGGAATGCCAAGATCAGGGACAACTCTAGTCGAACAAATTATTTCTTCTCATCCAAATGTAAGCGGAGAAGGAGAATTAAGTTATTTACAAAACACTGCAAGCAAAAATTTTTTAAAAAATAATTTTTTTCAAAAAAACCAACTAGAAGAAGCATTACAATTTAATTTAAATATAATAAATAAAGAATATTTTGAGATGATTAAATATCATAATATTTCAACCGATTATATTACCGATAAAACTCCTGAAAATTTTAGATGGATTGGTTTAATGAAACTTTTTTTTCCAAATTGTAAAATAATACATTGCTCGAGGAAGCCAAAAGATAATTGCCTTTCACTTTATAAGAATTATTTTCCAGCACCAAAAATGCATTGGGCGTTTAATGAAGAAGATATTGGTAACTACTTTAATTTATATAAAGAATTAATGAATTTTTGGAAATTTAAAATTTCAGATTTTATTTACGAAGCAAACTATGAAAAAATTGTGGGAAATCAAGAAGAAGAAATAAAAAAAATAATTAGATTTTGCGATCTTCAGTGGTCTGAAACATGTTTAAATTTTCATAAAAATACTAAAACACCGATTAAAACTGTTAGTTTTGTTCAAGCAAGAAAACCA
>CAJWKX010000117.1 GCA_913043015.1 uncultured Candidatus Pelagibacter sp.
ATATCTTCTATTGAATTAATTTTTTTAATATAATTTGTTAATTTCTCTCTAAAATTGTCTGGATATTTCGTGAATTTATTGTCAAGAATTTCAATCTTTTTTTCTCCATCTGATAAGATTATACTGGCATCAATGCCATCAAGGGAAGTTCCACTCATTAAACCTAATGATGTAATTAAATTAGCCATTATTGATTATTATTCCTATATAAATATGTATATTGAAAATAGAAAATTATGAATGAATTTCTAAAAGAATTTAAAGATCGTGGATTTTATTATCAAAGTACAGGTGAAATAGAGCTTTCAAAAAAATTAAATGAAGAAAAAATTAAAGGTTATATAGGTTTTGATTGTACCGCTGAAAGCTTGCATGTTGGTAGTTTGTTGCAAATTATGTGTCTAAGATTACTACAAAAACATGGTCACAGACCTATTGTTTTATTAGGAGGAGGAACTACCAGAATTGGAGATCCTTCAGGGAAAGACAAAACAAGAAAGATTTTAGAAGAAAAAGAAATTGAAAAAAATATTAATAGTATAGAAATAATACTTAAAAAATTTTTAGATACAGAAGATAAAAAAATAAAACCAATTTTTGTAAACAATTATTCTTGGTTAAAAAATCTAAACTATATTTCATTTTTAAGAGATATTGGAAAACACTTCACTATCAATAAAATGTTAAGTTTTGATAGTATTAAACTGAGATTAGAAAGAGAACAATCTTTAAGCTATATGGAATTCAATTATATGATTTTGCAAGCATATGATTTTCTTGAATTAAATAAAAAAGAAAATTGTGTTTTACAAATAGGTGGTTCAGACCAATGGGGAAATATCGTAAATGGAGTTGATTTAATAAAAAGATATTTATCAAAGGAAGTTTATGGACTCACTACTCCATTAATAACCTTGGCCTCTGGTGCAAAAATGGGTAAATCAGAAAGTGGTTCTATATGGTTAGATAAAAAATTATTTTCTGTTTTTGATTACTGGCAATTTTGGAGAAATACCGATGATAGAGATGTTATTAAATTTTTAAAAATGTTTACAGATATCTCGGTAATTGAGGTTGAAAAAATAAAAAAAAATAACATCAATGATCTAAAAATTTTACTTGCAAATAAAACAACTTCTATGCTGCATGGTAAAAAAGAATCCTCTGATGCAGAAAAACTAGCTAAATCTACATTTAAAGAAAATTCAACAGGAAAAAGTTTGCCGAGTATTAAAATAGATAAACATATATTAAATAAAAATTTAGTTGAACTTATAGCTTCTATTGCAAAAGACATTTCCAAAAGTGAAATTAGAAGATTGATTAAATCTAATGGTGTTAAAATTGATAATGAATTAATAAATGATGAAAAATTTATAATTAATAATCAAATATTTAAAAATAAAGGATTTATAAAGCTATCTTTGGGAAAAAAGAAACATTTTAAAATTGTGATCTAGTTTCTTTTTAATTTTTCAAGTGTTCTTGTAATAAATCTTGGTGTTAGAGTTTTTACTGGATTCACTATAGTTTTAAGATTTTTAGGATGTCCTTTAATTTTAAAACTAACGCCAAACACTCCTTCTCCAATTTTTTTTCCAACTAAAATATCGCCAAGTAAAGGAATTTTGGAAATTGTTTTATTAATTGTTGTTGCTGGAACCAAAGTTCCTCTTAAACTGGTTAATTTATCTTTTTCTATATATCCTTCCATCAGTATAGAAATTGCAGGACCAATTGCATACATTTCTTTTATAGTTGTTGTATTTTTATTACTCTCATAATCCATTTCAAATTCATCAAACCTTATTCCTTCGCCAGTTAAAAGATCCGCAATACCTTGCAATGATGCTAGAGTAAGAAGCTTAGCAAGCACTGGAACTTCTTTCACTTTAAAATCATAAATTTTAAGTGTTGATTTAGATAAGCCATTTTTTACAATAGAATAATATGTAAGGTTTCCTTCATCAAAGCCTTTTATAAATTTATAATTTTTAATAAACGGAGAAGGTTTCTCAATAAACAAGTTTGTAATTTTTT
>CAJWKX010000118.1 GCA_913043015.1 uncultured Candidatus Pelagibacter sp.
ATCTTGCCGATTATAAATTTAAAGATTTTAAAAAGGATATAGATAAATCAATAAAAATTTTCAAGAATAAATTAGGCTATAATCCAATTTTTTTTTCATATCCATTTGGTGAATATAGCTTAGAACAAAAAAATTATATCAATCAAAAATTTGATTACGCATTTGGTCAACATTCAGGCGTTATTGATTTGAATAAAGATAAATATGAACTGCCAAGATTTCCTATTAATGAAAAGTATGGTGATTTAAAAAGATTTGAATTTTTGATTAATCTTCTACCTTTGCAATATAAAAATATTTTACCTGAGGAAAAATATATAGAATCAATTAACAACCCTCCAAAAATGGTAGTTGAATTCTTTAATAAACAAAAAAATTTAAGTAAGATAAACTGTTTTTCAAACGAAGGAGGCAAATGGGATAAACCGGATATCACCCTTGATAATAATAAATTATCTGTCAAATTTAGAGATAAATTTTTATCTAGAAGGGGCAGAATAAATTGCTCTCTAAAAGATAATAATGAATGGAGATGGTTTGGAACTCAATTTACAATTGATGGAAATTAAATTAATTTTTTAATTTTTTCACTTCTTGGTAAAAGTTTTGCATCATCAAAATCTTTCAAAAAATTTTGCTGGATAATTATTTTTAAAATTTTTGTATATTCCTTTCCAGTTTCTGCATATTTGTCTAAATAATTAACCAACTCCAAACTGTTTAATTTACCCTTGTTGTCTCTTTGTATTGCTCTTGCTTTTCTAAATTCTTTATAGCTTGAATGTGTATTCAAATTTCTTTGATAAGCTCTAACTGAGGCTTGTAGAACATTAAATCTCATAATCTTGTGTTTAGCTTGATCGTCAATTCCCGCAGGTTTTATTCCATCACCATTCCACGTCCACTGACCAAACAAAGCATTACCTTCCAATGCAAATCTCGAAGTTCCCCAACCTGTTTCTTTCGCTGCCTGTGCAATTGCCAGAGAAACAGGAATTTCATCTATTCTTATTTTTAAAGTTGTTAAGTCTCTATTAACAACACCATATTGTTTAAACTTATTTTTTAACCATTTTTTTTCTGTTTCAGTATTGTTATTTTTATTTAAAATTACAAATAATCTTTTTCGATCCAATTTTATTCTTTCATTTTCTTCTAATATTAATGGCAAAACTATTTGAATAAATAATTGTTTTCTTTTTTTTGAACTTTCAATATTTTTTATTTCGTTAGGCAAAAGATTAATGGACACGGGTTTTACAACTTTATTCTTTCTTACATCATTTAAATTATATTTTGTATCTTCAAATAATTGCTTAAGAGTTGCGGCACTCAATCTAATTGTATCATCTTCAACACCTTCAAATTCAAAAATATCATAAAACAAATCTTTAAAAGTTGCTTTTTCCTTTTTTTTTTCAACTTTTTTTAGTTCTAATTGTTTGTTTTTCATAATTTTTTCAAAATTTGATTTAGATTTATTTATAATTATTTCAGGTGTTGAAAAGATTATTGTAGCAATTGTAATTGTTTTTGGCGTTGCTGCAAAAATAAAAATTAAAAAAAAACCAACAAAAGCAGTGTAATAAAATGACCTAAAATTATTTTGAATTAATTTAGATTTTTTTTTAAATAATTTGTAGCGCTTCTTTAAAAAGATACGTTTAATTTCTGTCAAATATGATAATTTATCTTTCACAAAAACTTAATTATACACGATTCCTTTAATATTCTAGATTGCTATTACTTCTTTAATTTCAGGAATATAATGACATAAAAGATTTTGTACACCTTGTTTTAAAGTCATTGTTGAACTGGGACAACCTGAACAACTACCCTGTAAATTTACTGTAACAACTCCATCTTTATATTCTTTAAATTTTATATCCCCACCATCTCTTGCAACCGCTGGACGAATTTTGGTTTCTAAAATTTTAACTATTTGTTTTTCTATCTCTGACAAATCAGATTCATTAGAATAAATACAATTATTATCAATTACAATTTCATTTCCATTCGAATAATAATCATTAATA